>JBGTNB010000437.1:0-3966 GCA_041743285.1 Gemmatimonadaceae bacterium | reverse complement strand
GGGGCCAATGAAGGATGCAGCGTGCGCCGCGATCCACGGAGACATCAATCAGTACGCTGTCACATGGGGCGCCCCCGCCTTGCGATTGGCGATCGCCGAGAAGTACCACCGTTGGTACGGCATGGAGGTCGATCCCGAACGGGAGATCACCGTAACCTGCGGCGCGACGGAGGCCATGGCGGCGGTTTTTCTGGCGCTGATCGATCCCGGCGATGAAGTCATCGTACTCGAGCCGTTTTACGAGAACTATGGTCCGGACGCGATTCTGGCCGGTGCCAAGCCGGTGTTCGTCCCGATGGAGCGTCCGGACTGGACAATCGACCCCGAGCGATTGCGCGCCGCCTTCACGCCCCGTACTAGAGCGATAATCGTCAACACGCCGCACAATCCCACCGGTAGAGTGCTCACTCGCACCGAGTGCGACCTGATCGCCGAATTGTGCCGGGAGCATGATGTGTGGGCGATCACCGATGAGATCTACGAGCATATTCGTTATGCGGGCGACCACCACGTACTGGCTACCTGGCCCGGCATGCGCGAGCGCACAATTACCATCTCGGGGTTGTCCAAGACTTTCAGCTGCACCGGATGGCGGCTCGGCTACGCCATCGCGCCTCCCGACGCGACGCTGCCGATTCGCAAGGTTCACGACTTTCTCACCGTCGGCGCACCGGCTCCCCTTCAGGCGGCGGGGGCGCTGGCAATGGCGTTCGACGCGGATTACTACAATCACCTGGGACTGGACTACCGCGAACGCCGCGAAACGATCGGCAGTGCCCTGTCGGCCGCCGGTTTCCGCTTTACCCTGCCGGAGGGCGCCTATTACATACTCGCCGATTTCTCCGAGCTCAGCGAGCTTGGCGATGTGGACTTTGCCAAGTGGATGACGCGCGAGATTGGCGTGGCGACGGTACCCGGATCGAGCTTCTATCACGATCCCGCGCTCGGCCGCTCCCTCGTAAGGTTCGCTTTCTGCAAATCGCGGGAGACGCTGTTGCGTGCGGCGGAGCGCCTGGCGGAGGTGCGCAGCGGCGTGCTGTAGTGGTTTGACGCCGCGTTCCAGCCCTATATTGCATCCGGGGCCGCCTCGCCTCCAGCGCCCCTGCCTTGCGATCCGGAACTAAAGCGCTTGTTCTCGTAACTCGCTACTCGCAACTCGTTTCAATGTCCCGCGCCGAGATTACGACTCCCGAAGCAATCACCGACGACTCTGCCGTCGAGCTCTCGCTCCGCCCCAGGCGGCTCGAGGAATTCATCGGCCAGCGGAAGGTGAAGGAGAGCCTTCGGATCTACATCGATGCGACCGTGGCGCGGAAGCAGCCGCTGGACCACACGCTGTTTCACGGCCCGCCCGGTCTGGGCAAGACCACGCTCGCCGAGCTGGTGTCCCGCGAGCTGGGGGTGAACCTGCGTACTTCATCGGGTCCGGCGCTGGAAAAGCCCGGTGACCTGGTCAGCACACTCACGAATCTGCGCGAGAACGACGTGCTGTTCATCGATGAGATCCACCGGCTTCGCCCGATCATTGAGGAGTTTCTCTATCCGGCGATGGAGGACTACAAGATCGATATCCGCCTCGGAGACGGGCCCAAGGCGCAGACGGTGAGCATGCCGATCGCGCCATTCACCCTCATTGGAGCGACGACGCGGTTCGGTATGCTCACGCCGCCAATGCGGGCGCGATTCGGGATCGTCGAGCGTCTGACATTCTATCCGCCTGACGATCTGGAGTGCATCGTAATGCGATCGGCGACCGTACTCGGCGTCGCGATCGACGACGCTGGTGCTTCCGAGCTCGCACGCAGGGCACGGGGAACGCCGCGCGTAGCCAACCGGCTGCTGCGTCGCGTACGCGATTTCGCGCAGGTGCGGGCCGACGGACACATCTCGGCACAGGTGGCGGCCGATGCGCTGGCGATGCTCGACGTGGACCAGTTCGGCCTGGACGACATGGACACGCGCATCATGCGTACAATCATCGAGAAGTTCGATGGGGGCCCGGTCGGGATCGCCACGATCGGAGCCGCGATCGGGGAAGATGCGGGCACGATCGAAGAGGTATACGAGCCCTTCCTGGTGCAGAATGGCTTTCTTCAACGTACGCCACGCGGCCGCCTGGCTACCGCGCTGGCCTATCGCCACTTTGGCTATCAGCGCCAGGACAGGGAGCAGGGCGGCTTGTTCGAACTGTGAGCCTTGCCAGCCCGGATCGTCCTGCCCGGCAATGCTTTCACGTACGGTTTGCAGAAGATGATTTTTTTGGCATACTCCGGTTCGTAGCCGCTGATGCGTCACTACCGCCTTATCGCTCTTCTGGTCCTCGCCTGCGGCGCGTGCTCCAAGCGCATCGAGACGACGGGGAATTGGCGGTCTGCCGTGAACGCGCTCGTCGCGTCAGGCGACACCGCGGGCGCCATCGCCGTGCTGGATTCGGTGGTCGCTGTCTACCCACGCGACGCCGCTGCCTGGAACCGGATGGGGATGCTGGCGTGGGCCAAGGCCCGGCCGCAATGGCACGGACGCATCATGCAGGACCGCGAACAGATCTCGATGATGAGACGCGCGGACACGGCGCTTCGTCTGGCACACGCGTACGGACAGGACAGTGCACGTTATGCGCTCGACCTCGGCAGGTTTTTTCTGTTCGGCGACCTGATCACCCTTCGGGCACAAGCGGTCGGGAAGTTCGAGCACGCGATCGATGCGGCGAGGCGTGCAGGAGACAGTACGCTCGTGTCGGAGGCCGCGGACGAGCTGGGCATGGTGTTCTGGCGTCGTTATGAGGCCGTGGCCAACCGCCGGCTGATATCCAGCGGCATCAACACGATTCCATATCACGCGCTCAGCGAACGCAAGGCGGTCAAGGACTGGATCGAGACAGCCACCCAACGATATCCCGAGCCAAGTGGACAGCTCGACTACCTCAAGGCAAGTGATCTGTTCACGGTGGCACGCGCTGCCAACCCGGCCGCGCCGCGGCCGGCGAAGCACGCCTTGATGGCCCTCGCCGAGCAGGGACGCTGGGAGGAGCTCCGGACCACGGCAACGGCTCGAATCACCGCGGCACCTGACGACGCAATTGCCTGGATGGCGCTCGGTCTCGCCGCGCATCGGTTAGGCGATTATCCGCGTGCTACCGAAGCATTCGACATGGCGCTCTCACTGCTCCC
The DNA here is from genome assembly GCA_041743285.1 of Gemmatimonadaceae bacterium. Classification (GTDB taxonomy): domain Bacteria; phylum Gemmatimonadota; class Gemmatimonadetes; order Gemmatimonadales; family Gemmatimonadaceae; genus JALZIF01. The sequence goes on along the minus strand of JBGTNB010000437.1, from coordinate 796 downwards.
ACCCGGTGAGAGCGCACGATATACCGGGATCTCGCGGATTCTCGGGCCGAAAGACTCGGTCGAGTACGACGGCTACTCCGAGCGTCAGCGCCAACAGTTCGACCGGACGTACTGGACGGCCGCCGATCCCCTGTCGCTCACTGCTGACAACGAGCACAGGCTCGAGTTTCTGGCGCGGATCGCGTTCGCGGAATTACGGTGGACGTCGGACGACTTCGAGCTACGCGGTGCCGACACCGATCGGGGGCAGATCTACGTGCGGTACGGACCGCCACCGGAGATCATCGCCATGCCTCCGGCCGGCTCCGGGCAAAATGCGGGCGCGTCGCTGGTGCTTTGGTACTACCCAATCACCAATCTGCACTTCGTCTTCCGACAACCGCCTAGCTATGGTACCGCGACATACGAGTTCAGCTACCACGAGATAGCTCGTGAGGCGCGATTCGTGGCGCCGGTTACCTGGACGAACGTGCCGGTCACCATGTCCATCGATTCAGTGCCGGTCCAGGTCGTGCGGTTCCGCGGGCCGGGCGACTCCTCGGATGTCGCGCTGTTCGCGCACCTGCCCGTCAGGCGACTGCTCACCGGCCTGGACTTGACCCGGGGCACGGTCGACGTCGGCCTCACGCTCTACCGCGGCTCTCTGGAGATCGTCGAGCGCGACAGCATGCGACAGACCGTGAACGTTGCTCAGCCCGACGCCGCGGAGCGGCGCACCTGGCGGCGCCGGTTCGCGCCCGGCGAGTTGGGTTATCGCGTGGAAGCGTTGCAGGCCGAAGGCGGCCGCGCGGCGCGG
>JBGTNB010000436.1:0-2153 GCA_041743285.1 Gemmatimonadaceae bacterium | reverse complement strand
GTGCGCGCATATCCGACGCTCGAGCGGCACCGGCTCACATGGGTGTGGCCCGGCGACGCGGCGCGGGCGGATCCGGCGCTCGTGCCCGACCTGCACTGGAACACCGATCCGGCGTGGGAGGGTGACGGCGCCACCCTGTTCGCCCGCTGCGACTACCGGCTGATCATCGACAACCTTATGGATCTGACGCACGAGACGTTCGTGCATTCGACCAGCATCGGCCACCGCGCCATCGCCGAAACTGCCGCGACCACCACCCACGACGACAAGACGGTAACGGTGACGCGCTGGATGCTGGACATCGACGCGCCGCCGTTCTGGCGCGCGCTGCTCGGCCGCCCCGGCAACGTCGATCGCTGGCAGATCATCCGTTTCGAGGCGCCTTGCACCATCGTCCTCGACGTAGGAGTCGCCCTCGCCGGCACCGGCGCGCCCGCGGGAGATCGCTCGCAGGGCGTGAACGGCCGGGTGCTCAATACCATCACGCCGGAGACGAGCTCGACCTGCATGTACTTCTGGACGCTGCTGCGCAGCTTCCGCTTGCGCGACCAGACGCTGACGACTCAGATGCGCGACGCCAACGCGCGCATCTTCGAAGAGGACCGCGCCGTGGTCGAGGCCCAGCAGCGCACGCTGGACGAAACGCCGGACGCGATCCACAACCTCAACATCGACGCGGGATCGGTATGGGCGCGCCGGGCCATCGAGCGCATGGTGGCCTCGGAGCAAGGCTGAACGATGGATTGGCTCCCCGAGTGGCGGCGCTTCCCTCTGCGTGGTGCCGCACAGACGCTCTAACCTAGGTCGCCTACCCTGCCTGCATGTTGCATGAATTCCTGAGCGCGAACCGAGCGGAATTGATTAGCCGCTGTAGGGCCAAGGTAGGCCAGAGGTCCTCGCCACCTACAACGCCATTGGAGCTAGAACACGGGGTTCCACGATTCCTAGAGCAACTCGTTGAGGCGCTTCGTTACGAGCAGGCGAGCCCCCCCCCCCCCCCCCGGCGCAATTCAATGGAAGTAGTTCCGCTTCTTCGTCGAGGCACAAGTCCGCTTCGGCAGAAGGTACGCGCAGCGCTGTCTCGGACGGCGACGAGTTATTCGAGCAGGGATACAGCGTGGGTGAGGTCGTCCACGGTTACGGAGACGTTTGCCAAGTTATCACCGAGTTAGCAATAGAAACGAACGCGGCGGTTACCGTACGTGAGTTTCGGACATTCAACCGCTTGCTTGACAACGCGATCGCCGACGCCGTCTCCTCGTACGTCCGTCATCGTGGGGCGTCCGCCAGCGACCAAGGGGATCACGACTTGCATCAGCAACTGGGCTCTCTAGCAGAAGAGCAGCGCAAGTTGCTGGATACGGCGCTAGCGGCGCTCGATGCAGTCAGGTTTGGCAATGTAGGCTTGATGGGAGCCACGGGACTCCTCCTCGAAGATAGCCTGAAGAAATTGCGTGTTCTCGTTGATAGATCGCTTCCCGAGGTACGTCTTGCAACGGGGATGACCAAAGCCGCGACACCGATACCAGACCGGCGGGAACCACAGGCTGGTAGGCGCCTGAGTGACACGCAGTTTGCTGCGCTCCGAAAGCTGTCGGGGTAAGGGCAAGAAGCGCGCGTATACGGTGGTGGTCTGCACAAACTGGAGCCGCGTGAACTAGGAAACGTTCCGGTTCCGCAATTCCTCGCCTTGGTGGGTAAGGAAGCACAACCAATGAAGCAAGCGGAACTCTTCGGGCAGCAGGGGCCGCGTAGCGACCTAATCAGAGAAAGCCAACCCGGCCGCTCGCCACCCCACCTGCGGAGCCAGCGCCGAAGCCCCGCTAAGGCATGCGAGCCCAGCTATCACGCTTTCCACATACGCGCACATGATTCCGACCGAGGACGACGGCGCCGCGCGCCGGCTCGATCAGCTTATTGCCTCCGGTGGGAGCAGTGCAGCGCAAAGTGGTAGCAAAGTGGTAGCAGTTGAGCCGCAGCGGACTGGACTGATGCGCAACTACTTGATGGAGTTGGCTCCCCGAGTAGGGCTCGAACCTACGACCTGCGGATTAACAGTCCGTCGCTCTACCAACTGAGCTATCGGGGATCGGGAGAACCCGAGATTTTACCGAATTACCTCGGCGATGGCATCGGCGACGTAGTCGACGTTC
>JBGTNB010000435.1:0-3598 GCA_041743285.1 Gemmatimonadaceae bacterium | reverse complement strand
CGATCGTCTCGTGATCGAACGTCGGCGGCGGCGTCACGAACAGCTCGCCCCGCACGAGCTCGTACTTGTTCCCGTCGTCAGGCAGGCTGTGGAGCTCCTGCAAGGTCCAGCGCTTGACCGCGTTCGGCATGGCCATGATGGGTCCTTCCTCGGGAAAGGAGGCGTTCGCATGCGCCGAGGATCGCGGCTGCGGCCACGGGATCGCCATCGCTTCGTTCCGCATCGGGACGTTCCAATGCGGAGGTGGCCGTGCTCCTTCGAGGCTACCCTCAACGATTGCGCCGAGTCAAGGGAGGATACCTCCACAATCTCCGCGACCCCGCGTGAGCCCGGTGTTGCACGAAGCGCATTCGAACGCCGCCAGGCTGAGGTGCGTGGTTGTATCCGCCCCCGGGCCCGTGTCAATGGCGCACGTGAAACCAGAGCTCCATGGGCGTCGCCGGCGATCCCGAGAAGAACCCCGCCGCGCACGGGTCAACGGAGATCGCCCTTCCATCGCGGTCCGGCGCCCCGCATGTTCGGGAGCGCCCGCCGACCGTGCCTTCAACGCGGTCCGGCCAAAGTCTCACCGGCGCATACGCAACGGTCTTCAACGACGGGAGATGACACATGCCTCGGAGCAAGGAATTCATGAAGCAGCTCTACGATGCATTCGCCAAAGGCGATGTCGCCGCCGTGCTCGGCGCCTTCGATCCCGCAATAGAGTGGCGTGAGGCGGAGGGCTACCGCTACAGCGACCGCAACCCATACGTCGGACCGCAGGCGATCGCCGAAGGCGTGTTCCAGCGGCTCGTCACCGAACTGAACGATTTCCGCATCGCTGTGCAGAACATGATCGAGAGCGGCGACACAGTCGTGGTCGAAGGGCGCTACACGGGCACCGTGAAGGAGACCGGCACATCGTTCGATGCGCAGTTTGCGCACGTGTGGGAGCTCGAGAACGGCCGGATCACGAGGTTCCAGCAGTACACTGACACCGATCAGTGGAACGCGGCCATGGGGAGCGAGCGGCCGGCCTCAACGTCCCGCGCCTGACGAGAAAACTCATGGAGGTGTGGCTCTGCGCGCGCCCCGGGCCGGTGCGACATTGCGTCCGCCTGCGCGGGATCACAAAATGATGGCGATGGGAGCCTTGCCCAACCATGTCCGGTCCACGCCTCAGAATCGAGGGACTCCGATGAAGACCCGATCACTCGTCATGCTGGCACTGGTCGTGCCCGCCGCCCTGGCCGCGCAGCAGCCACCCGCCGCACCGTCCGCCAATCCGATTACCGACGTGTTTCGCGGCCGGATCATGGCGCTCCACCGGAACCTCGCGCAGGCCTTCGACTCGATCCCCGCCGACAAGTTCGGCTACAAGCCGACCCCGGCGCAGCAGTCGATCGGGTACATCGCGCAACATCTCGCCAACGACAACTATCTGTTCTGCAACGCCTTCGGCGAAATGAAGTTCACACGCCCGGCGAAAGAGACCGAGACCGCGGATTCGGTGAAGGCACAGTGGCCGAAGGACACGCTCGTGGCGCAGCTCAAGGCGTCGTTCGACTTCTGCCAGCGAGCCTTTGGGCAGCTCTCCGACGCGAGCCTGGCGGAGCAGACAGCGCTCACCTTCCGAGGACAGACCCGCAACGTGACTCGCGCCTCCATGGCCCTCGGCCACGCGATGGACATGGGTGACCACTACAGCCAGCTCGCGAACTACATGCGCCTGAACGGCATGCTGCCGCCGACGGCACTGCCGCGGCCGAGAGGCAACCAGGACTAGTTGCTGCACTCGCGAGGGCGCCGGCGGGTTCATGCCCACGCAGCTCATCGCCGAACGTTATGAAGTGATTCGCCCCCTCGGCCAGGGGGCGTTCATCATCCTCGCTCAGGCGGCGCGATCGCCCTCGTCGAAGCGGCTGCTCCTCCGCGCATTCGTCGCCAATTGACTCAATCCAAACTAACTTCCATATTTGGTACTTCCACTCTTGGAACTACCAATAATGGAAGTCACAGGGCTTCGCAAGCCAACCGAGATTCTGAACCGGGACCAGGAGTGGCAAGAGCTCGCCCGCATTTGGGCTCGCCCCCGCCCCGATCTCGCGTTCGTGACTGGACGGCGCCGGGCCGGGAAGAGCTATCTGCTCAGCCGCTTTGCACGGGCCGTCAAAGGCATCTACTACCAGGCGACCAGGCGGACCGAGCAGGAGCAGCTCCTCCGGCTCTCGGCGGTTATCGGGGATTACTTCGCGGATGCCGCGCTGCAGCGTGGCGTTCCCTTCCCCGATTGGGAATCGTTGTTCGGCTATGTCACGGACCGGGCGGGGGCCGAGCCGTTCGCGCTGGTGCTGGACGAGTTTCCCTACCTCACTGCGGCCGCGCCTGCGCTCACGTCGATCCTCCAGTCTCTGTGGGACCGTCGCTGGGCGGACACCCGGATCAAGCTCGTCCTGAGCGGGTCGCACATCACTGCCATGCGGCAGATGGAGGAGGCGGATCAGCCGTTGTACGGCCGGCGCACGGCGCGATTCGAGATCGAACCGTTCGATTATCGGGCAGCCGCACAGTTTCTTCCGGGATACGCGACCCAAGACCGGCTGCGTTCGTTCGGGATCTTCGGCGGGCTGCCTGGCCATCTAGACCTGCTCGATCCCGAACGGAGCCTCGAGCAGAATGTCGCCGAGCAGCTGCTGTCGTCATCGGGACGCCTCGTGGACGAGGCGCAGCACCTTCTCGACGCGTTCCTCGCCGACGCACAGGTCCACTACTCCATCATCGAGGCCGTGGCCCAGGGCGAACGCACCTGGCAGGGGATCACGAAGCGGGTGGGACGGGACGGCGGCTCGCTGAGCCGCGCGGTTCAGTGGTTGATGGGCATGGGCATCCTCGAGAAGGTGGTACCGATCACCGAGAAGAACGCCGCGAAGTCGAAACGCGGAGTGTACCGGATCTCGGATCCGTACATCGCGTTCTGGCATCGCTTCGTCTCCCCTATGGTGAGTGCGGGCATGATCGGGCTCTCGTCAGGTGCCGGACTGTGGCAGCACCGGGTCGCTCCGCGTCTTGACGATCACATGGGACCGATCTTCGAGTCGGTCTGCCGCGCCTTCGTGGCGAGCTCCAATAAGCTGCCGTTCGTGCCGCTGCACGTGGGAGAATGGTGGGACGCCTCGTCTCATAACGAGATCGACGTCGTGGCGGTCGGACCGAGTGGAGAGCTGCTCCTGGGCGAGTGCAAGTGGGGCACCTTGCACCTCGCGGACCTCAGGCTGCTCCAGTCGCGGGCTGACTTGATTGCGCGTGAGCTGGCCGGCGTTCGTCAGGTTTACATCGCCCTGTTCTCGGCGCGAGGGCTGGCGTCGGATGCCCGTGCCGCGGTCGACCGCGGTGAGGCCATGTTTTTCGACGCTGACGCACTGTACGACGCTTGACGGTGAGAAGCGGATGCGAAATGCGAGATGCGAATTGCGAATTTGCGAAGCGCGCAACGCGCAGTTCTTTTCGCAATCCCCAATTCGCACTTAGCATTTGGCCACGGCACGTCCATACGTGCCTGGGGGCCTGGCATGGCCGAGGGGGTATCGCGCCTAGTCCTACTGAAAGACGGACGCGAGCT
>JBGTNB010000434.1:0-3250 GCA_041743285.1 Gemmatimonadaceae bacterium | reverse complement strand
GTCTCGCTCGACCTGAGCGCGATCATCGCTGGCGCCAAGTTCCGTGGCGAATTCGAGGAGCGGTTCAAGTCGGTACTCAAGGAGATCACAGAATCCCAGGGCCAGTTCGTGGTCTTCATCGATGAGTTGCACACGCTGGTCGGTGCAGGGGCGGCTGAGGGGGCAATTGACGCCGGCAACATGCTCAAGCCCCTGCTAGCGCGCGGGGAGCTGCGGATGGTGGGCGCCACAACGCTCGATGAGTACCGAAAGCACATCGAAAAGGACGCCGCACTGGAACGGCGCTTCCAGCCAGTGTTCGTCCGGGAGCCGACCGTGGAGGATACGATCGCCATTCTGCGCGGCCTCAAGGAGCGTTACGAGTCGCACCACGGCGTGCGGATAACCGACGGCGCGATCGTCGCCGCGGCCAGGCTGTCGCACCGATATATCGGCGACCGGTTTCTGCCCGACAAGGCGATCGATCTGATCGACGAGTCGGCGTCACGGCTCCGCATAGAAATCGACTCGCTGCCGAGTGTGATCGATGAGGTGGAGCGGCGCATCGTGCAGCTCGAGATAGAGCGTCAGGCGCTGCAAAAGGAGAAGGATCCCGCCAGCATCGAGCGTCGGGAGATTCTGGAGCGGGAGATCGCGGAGCTGCGCGAGCAGTCGGGCGGGATGAAGGCCCAGTGGCAGCAGGAAAAAGAGGCGTTAGGCCGAGTGGGGCAGCTCAAGCAGCAGATCGAGCAGGCGCGGATTGAAGCGGAGCAGGCCACCCGCAAGGGCGACCTGGGTAGGGCGGCCGAGCTCAGCTATGGCTCGATTCCGGCGCTCGAGCAGCAGATGCGTGAAGCCGAGCAGCAGCTGGCGGCGGGTCACGGACGCCCTCAGTTCCTCAAGGAAGAGGTCACCGAGGAAGACATTGCCGAAGTGGTGGCCAAGTGGACCGGCATTCCCGTGTCGCGCATGATGGAGAGCGAACGCGAACGCCTGACAAAGCTCGAATCCGTGCTCGGCACTAGGGTCGTTGGGCAGGACGAGGCAATAAAGGCGGTATCCGATGCGGTGCGCCGTTCGCGCGCCGGCTTGCAGGATCCCAACCGGCCGATCGGGTCGTTCATCTTCCTCGGCCCCACCGGCGTCGGTAAGACCGAGACCGCTCGAGCGCTGGCCGAGTTTCTGTTCGACGACGAGCATGCGATGGTGCGGATCGACATGTCCGAGTACATGGAGAAGCACGCCGTCGCGCGGCTGATCGGCGCTCCGCCTGGGTACGTCGGTTACGAGGAAGGGGGCCAGCTCACCGAAGCGGTGCGGCGGCGACCGTATTCCGTGGTGCTGTTCGACGAAATCGAGAAAGCGCATTCTGACGTGTTCAACATCCTGCTGCAGATCCTTGATGATGGACGCCTCACCGATTCGCAGGGGCGCACGGTCGACTTCCGCAACAGCGTGATCATCATGACGTCGAACATCGGCAGCCAGCACATTCTAGAGCATGGTCAGTCGAGCCTGGAGACCGCCGAGCGACTCGTTATGCAGGCGCTGCGCCAGCACTTCAAGCCGGAGTTCCTGAACCGGGTGGATGACACCATCCTTTTCAAGCCGCTGACGCGCGCGCAGCTGGAGCACATCGTGGAACTGCAGCTCGTGCGGCTGCAGCAGCTGCTGGCCGACCGCAAGATCACGATCGAGGTGACGCCGGAGGCGAAGCGTGTGCTTGCCGAGGAAGGTTACGATCCGGTTTTCGGAGCGCGTCCACTCAAGCGGGCGATTCAGCGGATGATGCAGAATCCGCTGGCTATGGCGGTCCTCGAAGGGCGTTTCGGCGACGGAGACCACATCGTTGTCGGTGTTGAGCCCGACGGAGGTCTGTCGTTCGTGAAGGCGGAGGAGGCGGTTGGTGTGGCGTAACTAGCGTCTGTTCGTGAACACCAGCCAGAGCGTGTCCATCTGCGCGTCGCCGGAGAAGTCGAACACCAGCTTCTGCTCGAAGTAGGTGAACGTGTTGTCGGCCGCAACCGTGTAAGTGTCCTGCGGGAACCCTGGGTAGGATATGACGGCTGTCACCGCAGCGGAGTCGTAGGCGATTGCACCCACCGGATAGTCGAGACGGAAAACCGTGTTATCCGCGTCAACGCTGAACGGGTATGTGCGCCCGGAGTCGGCGAGTGCGGGAGCCGCGAAACTGAGATAGGCACTGCACGATCCGCCGTACAGCCCAGGCCCCTGGGCTCCAATTGTGTAAGCCTCGAAGCCAGCGCAGGTATAATCGCCATCCAGCAGTTCGCGATCCGGCTTGGCCCCGGGGCCGCTGGGATCGTCATCGCTGCAGGCGAAAAGCGGTGTGGTAGCGATCAGCAGTAAAACGAGTCGGCGGAGAAGCATGTGCGGTTTAATCGGGGAAGCGGGTGCCGGTCGGCGGGGGATTGCTGCAAATTGGCGGGCGGGTGCGCCCATTTGGAAGTGCCGCAGCGCACTTTACGCAATTTGATTCCCGCGGCCGATTTCCTCGTAACTCACTTTCACTCGTGGCCATTGACCCAACGTCGCCCTCCTCGGTCACCGACGAGGCGCTCATGCGCCTAGCGTTGGCGGAGGCGAGTGCGGCTGCTGACGCCGGGGAAGTCCCGGTTGGAGCGGTGATCACCTGCGACGGTCAGGTGCTCGCGCGGTCCGGAAATCGAACGGTTGCCGCGCGCGACGCGTCGGCGCACGCGGAGATGCTCGTCATGCGCGCGGCGTCCGAATCGCTCGGCGCCTGGCGACTCTCCCGCTGTACGCTGTACGTGACGCTCGAGCCATGCGCGATGTGCGCGGGGGCGATGGTATTGGCCCGGGTTGGGCGGGTCGTGTTCGGCGCGTGGGACGATAAGGCGGGGATGGCTGGATCAGTGGAAGATCTGCTGCGTCACCGGCGGCTGAATCATCGACCCGAGTTGCGTGCGGGGGTGCTGGCCGAGGAGTGTGCCGCGCTGCTCAAGAGCTTCTTTCGAGGCCGGCGCGATTCCGTTGACTCGCCCTTTTGAGCGGGCTAGGATTCTAGGTCTGTACCACTTGAGGACAGGTGGCCGAGTGGCTGAAGGCACCGGTCTCGAAAACCGGCATACCGGTGACCCCGGTATCGTGGGTTCAAATCCCACCCTGTCCGTTCTTCGGGAATCGGGAATCGGGAATCGAGCTTTCTGAGTCGTGCCGTGGAGAGCGTACTCCGGCTCTCTTCGCTCCTCGATCCGGAGCCTGATTCCCGATTCGTTCTCCGATTCCC
>JBGTNB010000433.1:0-9183 GCA_041743285.1 Gemmatimonadaceae bacterium | reverse complement strand
GCCGGCGAGTAGCGCGCGCCGCGAGATCGGCGCCGGCGACGTCGGATGATCCGTGGGGCCGGACTGGCCGGGAATCAACTACTGCCCTGGCTCGAGTGTCATGGGTCCGTTCTCCCCCGTCCTCCGGGTTTCAGGATCAAGGCGGCCGCGACCTTATCCTTCACCGTTCGCCGGTCGATACCCAACCTGCGCGCCGTCTCCTGATAGCTGCGCGTGTGCGCGAACACGATGGTGCAGTAACGTCGGAGCAATTCGTCTGCAGTGATCGAGCCGGCCTCCACAGCGGCCGCCAACTCCTGATGCGGTGCTGGCTCGATGGTCCGGGTCGGATGGTATTCGCGACGGATCATGATGTTCCGGATGCACTGCTCGAGCTCGCGAACGTTGCCCGGCCATGCGTAGCTGCGCCCGAGCCGCGCGTCAATCCATTGCCTGGCCTCCTCGGCCAGCGCGTCGGCCTCCTCGATTCCCGCGATGCGGATCGCGATGAACCTCAGCAGAGCGGGCAGCTCGTCCGGTGAGTCGGCGAGCTGCTCACGCAGGGACGGGGTCTGGATGACGTCGGCGCACAGGCGATAGTAGAAGTCCTGCCGGAAACGCCCGGCCTGCATCTCGGCGGCGAGGTCACGATTTGTCGCCGCGACGATCTTGCCGCGAAAGTGACGGTCGTGCGTGTCGCCGAGCCGCTGGAAGGTGCGCTCCTGCAGCACACGCAGCAGCTTGACCTGGATCGACGCGTCGATCTCCCCGATCTCATCGAGGAACACGGTGCCGAGCGGCGGGCACACTTCAAGCCACCCGGCGCGGTCCTGGATCGCGCCCGTGAAGGTGCCGCGGCGATGACCGAAGAGTTCGGATTCAATCAGCGTGACCGGGAGGGCCGAGAGGTGCAGCGGGTAGAACGCGTCCGTGAAATCCTCCGTGAACCTCGCCGCAGCGGCGTCGAAGGGGATATATCGCGACAGCGCGATGGCGCGGGCAACGAGCTCCTTGCCGCTGCCTGACGGGCCGACGATCAGCGTGGTGATGTCATGCATGCGGGTGTAGAGGCCGCGCCGATAGCGGCGCGCGTCGTGCGTGAAGATCGACTGCCAGACGGCGGCCCGCAAGCGCGCAACCGGCAAGGAGCCGCCCAGAATGTTGCTGAAGGTGAAGTGGAACGCGCGGCGGATCTGAAAGAACAGGGCGAGCAACTTCGCCGGATCGTGGTCGGCCTCATCGCTGCCCGCGGGCGCGCCGAGGTACTTGGCAACGTCCTGAGCAAAGGTCGGATAGAAGGCCGCACGTGTCGTCGAGGCGTTCGGCGTGGCGACGAATCGCTTCAGCTCAGGAAGGTAGCGATTGTAGAGCCGGTAGATCGCGAGGTCATCGTAGACCGCGCGGTCCTGGTGACTGACTCGAGTGCCGGCGAACCGAGCGCAGAGGATCTCGGTCAGCGAGGCGACGCGCTCGCTGATGGCCGCGAGATTCGGGCTGTCGTCCTCGGGCTCAGCCCGGGCGTGCCACACCATGTCCTTCGCGATGAAGCCCGGGCCCAAGGCATCCCGCTCGGCCTCGATCCGCTCCGGGAGGAAGGGGTTGCCGTAGACCAGGCGTGAGATGGCCTCCGCAAATTGTCGCTCCGGCGCGGTGAGCAGGGCCATTGCCGCATCTCCTCTATAGGGGAGTGAGCCGGGGGAAATGTACATCGACCGAGGCTGAATGCGCGCATTTTATGGCGCGCCGAGACGCGTACGGTCCGTAACTCACTAAAATCGTTGTCCTGCCGACGCCTATCCACCTCGGCATCGTTGATGCCTTACCGGTCGGCCAATCACGGATGGCGCAATAGCCGAAGCGCACCCCAACCAAGGAGCGGTGCTCGGTACGGGCGGCCTACGAGGGCGCCCAGCCCAAGCCTGGCCATGCGGCACCGTAGGACGGACGATCCTTCACAGCCGGTTGCCGAACCGCCGCTGCTTATCGGGCGCAGCGTCGCCATCCGTCGTCTCCTAGCCCTTATCGAGCGGGTCGCGCCGACCGATGCGACCGTCCTGATCACCGGTGAGCGCGGCACCGGCAAGGAGCTGATCGCGCGATCGATCCAGCGGGCGAGCCGACGGCGGCACCGACCGTTCGTGATTGTCAATTGCGCGGCGCTGCCACCTGAACTGCTCGCCAGTGAGCTCTTCGGGCACGAGCGCGGCGCCTTCACGGGGGCGCTGGACCGGCGGTCGGGGCTGCTCGCGACGGCTGATGGGGGGACGCTGTTCCTCGATGAGGTCGGTGACCTGTCGCTGGCGGGGCAGGCTATGCTGCTGCGGTTTCTTCAGGAGCGGGAAGTGCGGCCGCTTGGCAGCGCGCACACTGTTCGTGTCGAGGTTCGTGTGATCGCCGCCACGAACAAGGATCTCGAGGGCGCCATCGAGCGCGGCGAGTGTCGCGAGGATCTCTATGACCGGTTGAGCGAGATTGAGCTGCGCGCGCCGGCGCTGCGGGATCGGCCGGAGGATATTCCCATGCTCATTGAGCACTTCATTGCCATCCACAGTCGCCGGCATGGAGTGGCCGCTCCCGAGGTTTCGCCTGGCGCCCGCCGAGCGCTACAGGCGCATACATGGCCTGGGAACGTGCGTCAGCTGGAGAAGGCCATGAGCCGCGGGGTGATCTTGGCCGGGAACCGTTCGATGACTGCTGCCGACTTCGGTATTACGGTGCAGGACGATGTTGACGACGATGATGACGATGATGGGGCATCGTCGGCGATGACTCGTCGACAACGCGAAACGCTCCGTATGGCGAGCATCGCTGGCGTCGTGTGCCGAGCCGACCTGAAGGCACGGTTCGGGATCTCAGGCGAGGCGGCGAGGCGGGAATTAGTGGCACTCGTGGCGGCGGGTTACTTGCGTCGATACGGGTCGCGAGGGGGATCGCGCTATTCGCCAGCATAGGGGGCGACCGCGGAGTCGAGAACGTCCCGGACCGGTGGACCCCGGCATTGGGCCAGACGCCCTGGAGAACGGCGTGCGATGTGCCCATTGGGTTACCATTCATGGTATTGTATTCATGTAAGTGGACTCGGCTTGGTCGGTCGCTTTCTACCAGAACGATGAAGAGGGCTGCCCCGTGCAGGCCTTCCTCGACGCGCTCGACAACAAGCGCCGCGCCAAGCTGCTCGCAATGATCCGGCTCTTGGAGGAGCAGGGCCCAACCGTGCCCTTCCCCTACTCGAGCCAGGTCCGCGGCAGGATTCGGGAACTCCGAACGCACTACGGCGATGACCATTACCGGGTGTTGTACTTCGGCGCTCCCGGCCGTGTCTTCGTCCTGCTCCACGCCTTTGAGAAGCGGAGCGCGAAGATACCCGAGCGAGACGTCCGGATCGCGGCGACGCGGATGCAGAGGCACCTGGAGGAGGATCGGTGATGAAGCGAGCGACGACGAACTGGGACCGGTACTACCGGACGCAGATGAAGGATCCGGAGGTCCGGCGGATCGTCGAGGACGAGCTCAAAGCCCTCCGAGTCGGTGTTCAGCTCGCACGGCTGCGCCAACGGCGTGGGCTCAGTCAGACCACGCTGGCGGCCCGTGCCGGCATGAGCGCACCGAACATCTCCCGGATCGAGAGCAGCCCCAGCCAGAACCTGACGCTTGGGACACTCGTGCGGCTCGCCAGAGCCATGGACTGCGAGCCAGAAATCACGTTCAAGCCTCGTCGCGGGGCCGCGGCGACAAAACGTTAGGGAGGGAACGGATGGAAATTCCGGACTCAGACGCGCTTCTACGCCGGTCCGAGCGTGGATTCGATGGCCTCATCAGCGTCCCCGCGCCGCAAGCGTCGTGGATGGGGCCCCGCGTCGAGGGGGTCGGGGTCACTGCTTTCGGGCTGCTCTCGACACACGCCACGATCTCGGCCTTCGACCTCGGCCTCAAGGGGTGGAGCACCGTCGGCCCTGAGGTATCGACGTTCGCGGCCGTGCGGCAGGCAGCCCTGGGCTTCGGGCTACATGGCGTCGCTTCCCTCGGGCTGTTCCCGACGGGCATCGCAATGTCGACCCCCGACGTGGGGATCAGGAACGCCGTTATCCCCGAGGTGTCGATGTTCGCGGCGGTGCCCAAAGCGGCCCTGGGCTTCGAGCCGTTTGGCCTCGGCACCGTCCGCGTTTCCCCGATGCACGTACTGACGTCGAATTCTGATCTCGGGCTCGGGCCTTGCAGCGCCGCCTCGCTTTCGACCTTGGCGGCGGTGCCGAAGATCGCCCTGGGTTTCGAGGCGCACCACATCACCACCCCAGGGCTGTTCTCGACGCACGCCGCGATCTCCACCGCCCTCGGGGTCACGCGGTGGAACGCTGGCCTGGGTTGCGAGCCGGCTGGTATCACCCCGCTTGGTCTGTCCCCGGCGCATCCGGCGATGTCGATCCCCGACCTGGCAATCGAGCGGTGGAACGTCGCCACCCACGTGGTCTCGATGATCACGGCGGTGCCAAAGTTCGACCTGGACACCTGGCGCTTTCCCGTCGCTGACCCGGGGATGTCGGCTAAATGGCACACTCACACGGTTCTGTGCAGGGCGGGGGGGGACTCCCGGCGTCGGGATCTCAGGACAGATTTTCCGCTGCGCTCTTCGCGCAGACGTCAGGCGAAGCTTCGCAGCATGGTCAAGAAGCTCCGCCGGCAAGTGACAGATCTCAGGGTGGAAGTAGAGGAGCAGAGGGCTGCGATGGCAGAGTGGTTCGAGTGGCTCGAAAGCCAGTGGTTCAACGCTCAGCTTGCACCACCGCCTCCGGACGAGCAAGCATTCGACCTTTAGCAGCAGCACGCACCGGTGGCGCCGGCGGTCACGACTGCTGAGTGGCCACAGATCTGGTGGCTCTGCATGGAGGACGGATCGTCACGATTCCGGCGATCGCGAGACTCGCCTATGGCAACGCGGCGTAATCGGGGCGTGCAATTGACAGATCATGGGCATCGTCACGTGCCCATCACCACACCGAGCATGCGCGCGACCGGAAGGCCGCTACTGCGAAGGACGCGATGAGCGAGGAGGGCGCATCGGCGGTGCGGACGGTCGCGGATCTCTTAGAGGCTTTCGAGACTCGCGCCGACGCCTTCGATCTGCACGAGGTCGCGGACGCGCTCCGTGCCCTCGCGCGGGAGTGGGAGGCTGCGGGGAAGGCGGTTCCGGCCGCGGTGCACGCCGAGTGGCTCGGTTTCGTGCTCATGGAGAACTACCGAGGCGACGAAGGCTTCAGCTGGGGCACCTACTACGGCCCCGTGGGCGTCTTTCGCGACGCGACTGGCCTGAGGATCGAGCAGCCCAGCCTCGATGAGATAACGGCCGACGTGGTAGCGCAACTGGAGCGAGCGAGCGCGAGCCGCAAGCCACCCGCTCTTCCGGATGCGCTACGCCGACCTCGTATGGGAGTTCGGCCGACGGGCGAAGCTCGTGCCGAGCCCCGACCTGCCGCGGCTCGCTATCGACGCGACACTCAAGGCGGCGGCGAAGAAACTGTTCAAGCATTCGATGGCCGGATTCACGGCGCTCAGGCGGGCGCTCGTTCTCGCTCGCCGCCTTCGGGAGGAGAGGGGCGCGATCGCCGTCAGGGACGCCATCATCGCCTACGAAGACGACGTCGCGGAGGACCCGCTGTCCGGCACCTGGGGCGTGGCATTCAATGAGTTCGTGGAGAAGAAGCCGAAGCATCTGCCCACGCCTCAGGATGTCGTTGCGAAGCTTGTCGCGGATCTCGAGGCGCGCCTCGGGCGACTCGCGCATCCCAAAGACGCGGGCGCTCTTCCGGACGGGTTCGCCGTCGAGGCGGCCGCGCTCCGCCTTGCTCGTCACTATCGCCGCACCGGTGACGAATCCAACATGCGTCGCGTTGTCCGCCTGTATGGAGAGGCGTTCGTGACCGCCGCGGAGCGCGTGGCTCCGATGCTCGCGCTGGCGTGGCTTGAACGGGTGGCGGGCACCTACCGCGCCTTCGGTCTCCGCGGGGAGGCGGACGCCATCGAGGTCCGCCTCCGCGAACTCGGACCGGCGGCCATGAAGGAGATGAAACCCGTCTCGACCTCCGTTGAAATCCCTGCCGACGTGATAAAGCGCCTTCTTGACGGCACTACGGCCGGGAGTTTGGAGGAGGTACTCGTCCGCATCGCGATGCAGTTCATCCCGGACAAGGCGTCGCTCACGGAGGAGGTCGTTCGCATCGCGAAGGAGGCTCCGCTGAGCGGCCTCTTTACCCAGACGACGATGGATCGCGAAGGCCGTCCGCTCGCGAAGATCGGGTCAGTCGAAGAGGATCTCGATGGACACGTCGTGCGACAGACCTCACAGCGGATGCTGGTCGAGACGCCGTGGCTACGGGCGACGATCAACCGCATGCGCGAGCGCTTGAGCCCGGCCGCCGGCGATCTCCGGACCTATCTCCTGACATCTCCGGTATTCGAGACGGGCAAGGCAGCGATTGTCGAACGCGGCCTCGCTGCGTACCTCGACGGCGACGGAATCACGGCCGCGCCGATCCTCGTGCCGCAACTGGAGGCGGCGGTTCGGAATCTCATGCGGCTTTCAGGCGGTTCGACGTACAAGGCGCACCGCTTAGGCGGTCTTGTGCTGAAGAATCTGGACGATCTCCTCAGGGAGGAGCCCGTCGCGCAGATTCTCGGCGAAAACGTCGTGCACTACTTCCGCGTGCTCTTTACCGACCAGCGAGGCTGGAATCTGCGGAATGACGTCTGCCACGGAATCACGGCCGAGGAGGCGTTTTCGTGGCAGATGACCGATCGGATCTTTCACGCGCTCCTCGTGCTCGCGCTCCTCCGGGAGCAACGGCAAGAAGGCGAGGCGTCGCACGGAGACAGCGGCGTTAATGATACGCGCGCGGCGGCGTCGTCCGGCGCCAACAGCACATCTCCTACGGAGGAGACCGTAGTGTCAGGCAAGAAGCGCGCGAATGACGCGGCGATTGAGAAGTTCATGGGATACTTTACCGATCAGTTGCGACGGATCGGCGGTCTGGAGAGCGATCACTATCGGAAGACGCTGTTCGTCACGCTGATCGACACGCTGAGCCGCGCCGCGGTACCGCACTTGAAGGACAAGAACCGCGAGCGCTTCCTCGGATTTGTCGACGGCTGGGGCGACTGGCCGGATCGAGAACGCGTGAGCCTGCCGCAACTCATGGGGAATCTCGCGAGCGAGAGGGAACTTGCGGATGGACGCCTTGGCGCGGAGGTCCGCCGACGGCTCGGAGTGTGGCGGGACGGGCGGACTTACTATGCCGCGGATGATCCGGCGAAGGAGGAACTCCTCGAGTTCGTCGCCGACGATCGCGAGCGGCGGCTTATCGATCAGCACACGCACCTCAGCCTGCTTTGGGTCTATCGGAACATGCTCGTGCATGAGTTCCGCGAGCCCGGATATGACATGGGAGTCCTCGACGACGACGCGGTTCCCTACTACATGATGCAGCGCGAAGAGGGCCTTTCCCGGTGGGAACTTGCCTATCCGACGAGCTTCTTCGCCGCGCTCGCGGAGCGTACGCTCTTAAACCTCAAGAAGCACCTTCAGGCGAACGACCTCGATCCTTATGCGTTCTACGAATTCGGGAGCACCTGGAAGCAGATTGTCCTGAGGCGCCGCTGACCCAAGAATCGCGGCTCACAGGAGGAGGCGAGGGCAGAGTGAGCGACGTGCGCAAAACGCGGACCTTCACCGTTGATCTGCGGAAGATCGAGCGAACCGGCGCGACGGGCGTCCTCGCCATCCGCCTCATGCGGGCGGCGAACGACCTGGCGGTCGCCAACGCCGGTTATCGCCGCTATTCCGAGCCCGGGCCCGGGCTTGAAGAACACATCCGGCCCGGCGCGCGGCGGTATTTCGTGCGCCTGCAGTGTGGGCACCTGAGCGAGGCGATTCGGCTCGTTGAGGAAGTCCGCAGGGATGCGAATCTTGGCGCGCTTATTCCGGCGATCAGCGTTCGCGCTCAGACGGCACTGAGCAAGCTCGTCGAGTGCCTGCCCGGAGAGGGGCGCGCGGAAGACTTTTCGAAGTACGTGAAGCGCATTCGGAACAAGGTTGCGTTTCACTATGACGCTCCGGCCATTGAGCGGGCGCTCGCCGAGCGCGCAGCCGACGCTGCCATGCGGTTCTCGGTTGTCACTCTGGGGACTCACATCGATCTCTGGCGCTTCACGGTCGCCGACGATATCGAGGCCTCGGTCGTCGTCCGGCAGCTCTGGGAGGTCCGACGAGACGCGGACCTCGCGGCGGAGGACGACCGCATCTCCATGTTCGCCTCGGGACTCTGCGAGCGCTTCATCGAGTTCGCAGGGGAGCTCGCTACCGAGTTTCTGAGGTGGCGCGCACGGGCGCTCTGACCGTAGATGCCGCTGGACTCCCGGCCGTCGCCCCGCCAGGCATGCCCCGCAGGCGTGGCCCGAGTCCTCGCGTGAGTACTTACGCGGCCCAAGCCGATGACTTTGTCTGAACCTTGTCAAAACCATCGAACGCTATATGTCTTCTCGACCCCTTGGCATCGTGTCAGAGGTCGGTAAACTCGCGGATTGTCTGGATAGGTTCTAATAGAACGCGATAGTCTCACCGACCTGAATCGGCTGAAAATCCTGGTGTCGGCGGTTCAATCCCGTCCCTGCCCACCATTTTTACTTCGTCTACGAAGCTCCTCGCGCCTGCGCCGCCCCTGCCGTCGAATGCGTTGACAGCTTCCCATCGTCCATAGTATTGCTACTCCCCGCACGTGATTTCCACGCACGTGCTTCACCGGTGTCTCGCGGTCACTTCGACCGTTCGCCTCGGCAGAGCTCACGATGTCGACGTCGCGCTCGTGATGAGCTCGTCCACGCGTCGGACCGAACACGTCGCACCTGCAGCGCACCATGACCTCTTGTGAGGTTGCCATGAAGGCGCTCCTTCTGATTGGTTTCGTCGTGCTCGTGCTGGCGGGCTCGGTCGCCGCCGTCGCTCCTGCGGCTCCCGTGATCACGAGCGCCGGCGCGGATGAGTCGCTGGAGACCCTGGTGATCGATGGCCGCAATTTCGGCGGCTCGCGCCTGCCGATCGTTCGCCTGGGCGGGGTCGGTATTGCCGTCATCACGGCGACCGATACGCAGATCACCGCGGTGATTCCGGAGGGCACGTACGCCGCCTCGTACCAGCTCGTGGTCGTCAGGTCGGAG
>JBGTNB010000432.1:0-12115 GCA_041743285.1 Gemmatimonadaceae bacterium | reverse complement strand
GCAGAGTTACGAACGCGCCGGCTTCTTCTCGAGCGCCCTGGTTGTCGGGAAGCGCGACGGAACTCCAGGCGAGGGTTTCTACACTCTGCTGAAAGAGCTGGGCCTTATCAAGAGCTCAAAGACCGACAAAGCACTGCATTTTTGGGCAGAACACGTCGCGAAGGCTCACCAATGGTATGTCAGTCATCCCGATGATGTCGCCTAACCCCTTACGCCGATGACACACGAAGATCCGAGGAGGCTCTTCGATAGTTCTTCGGTGTTCCCAGCGCAGAGCTGGCGCTAGTGCGCAAGTTTAGGATGGCCGACTTGACGCTTCCCGATCCCGCCCACGCGGCGTTCGTCACCCGCGTAGCCGCCGCCGGTCCAGGTGCTCATGAGTGGACCGGCCACGAAGATGATGCCGCACATCACCGCAACCTGGCGGGACAGCGGGTCAAGAGAGATGTGGATGCGCGAACGCGAGCGAGCGACCAGAAGAAGGCCGGCTGGAGCATCTGCCCCGCCGGCCTCTGCCGTCCATCCCATGTCGGCCGCTCAGCTAGGAAACGGCAGGAGCCACGATTTTGATGAGAGGCTTCAATCCTTTGCCGATGCCGATGCCGCCTTTCACCTCCTCGCTCTCCTGCACGCTCACTTCTTCCGGCGGAAGGTCTTCGAGGTCTTGCGGTGTTTTCTCGTCGGGCTGTTTCTGCTGGAGTTCGCTCATGCGGTCTCCTGGGTTGGAGTTACGAACTCGATAGTTAATTAGCACGGATTGCCTTCGCCAGCCTCCTATTTCTCACCGGTGCAGAAGCCGAGCTCCGCATGCTGGCCGTTGCGCAGGCAAGCGTGGCAGCACCTCGCGCTAACGGTTCACCGGAGCCGACGCGACAGGGATGGGACGATCGATATCCGGCTGAACGAGTCGTCGCCAAGCTTGCCGGTCGGCAGAGCTGAGTTTTGAGCGGACACATGATGTTAGGAACAGCTGGAGAGCGTGTGATTGCGGAGCGGGGCGAGTGGCGCTAGCATCTAGCGCCGTTCGTTCCCCACCCTTTTGCTTTTACAGGAGCTCCACATGCGTTCCGCAGCTCTCGTTCTTTCGCTCGTCCTACTCAGCGCTTGCTCCCCAAGCGATGAGGCGCCTGCCGCTGACACGGCCGCCGGCGAGGCCGCCGCGCAGGCGCCGACCCTCGCCCAAGTCGCCGGCAATTATGAGATGACGACGTACATCGGTACGGACACGGTGCCATCGACCATGATGATCACCGCCGATGGCGCGGGTTCGACGCTGTCTCTGGAGGGGCGACCGAACATCCCACTCACGGTTTCGATGTCAGGGGACAGCGTGGTCACGCAGTCGGCGGAGTATGAAAGCGTGTTGCGCGCCGGGACGATGGTGACGGTGCGGACGGCGGCCGTGCGCGCAGCGGATGGGTCGCTGAACGGCAACATGGTCGCGACGTACAAGACTGCGGAGGGCGAACAGGTGGTGAATGGGACGATAGTGGGGAGAAAGGTGCAGTAGGCTCTCTACTTCGGCGGGTGTGAGTAGCACAGCGAGGCCCTCGAGCGGAATGCGTTCGAGGGCCTCGTTGTTCATCGTTCATCGCGTATCGGATTCTCCCCTCCGGGTGGAGATCTTCGTCGACCGTGCGCTGCAACTCGAGGCCCGCGGATGAGGCTGGCGCCTCCGCGACGCGCATTGCAACTTCGGCTGCGCCCATTCGCCACTGCACCGGAGTCTCGTCATGCACCGTCCCGCGCTACTCGTCGCCACGCTCGTCACCTCTCTCACCGTCACCCCACTCACCGCGAGCGCCCAGTACATCGTCGGCGAGCGCGATTCCCTGGCGCTGCGCACCGACAGCGTGTTCCAGCGCTTCGACCGCACCGACTCGCCGGGCTGCGCGCTCGGCGTGTACCAGGACGGAAAGATCCAGTACGCGCGAGGCTATGGGATGGCGAGCCTCGAGCATGGCGTGGCGCTCTCGCCGCGGTCCGTGCTCGACGTCGGGTCCATCTCGAAGCAGTTCACCGCGATGGCCATGCTCATCCTCGAGAAGGAAGGCAAGCTCTCGCTCGACGACCCCATCCGGAAACTCATCCCGGAGATGCCGGCCTATGCGGACCGGATCACGTGGCGCCGAGCGCTGAGCCAGACGAGCGGACTGCGCGACTTGTACACGATGATGGGACAGACGGGGCGGAGTTTCCGCGGAGACACGATCGACGCCCTTCGCGTCATCACGCGGTCGGCGGAGCCTAACTATGAACCCGGCGCGCGGTATCTCTACACCAACTCCGGGTGGATCCTCGCGGCGCAGGCGGTCTACCGACTCACGGGGAAGACGCTGGCGCAGTTCGCCGATGAACGGATCTTCACCCCACTCGGAATGCACGACACCCGCTACCTCGACGACAACGCGCTGGTGATCCCGCATCTCGCGACGGGATATGGCCCACAGTCAGGAGCAGCGCGAGGATTCCGGGTGGCCCGGTCACCTTACGACGGCTCGATCATGGGCGCCGGCGGCGTGCACACCACGGTCGAGGACTTCCTGCACTGGCTGAACAACTACGAGACAGCCGCTGTGGGCGGGCGCGACCTCGTCGAGCAGATGACGACGGCGACGACGCTGAACGACGGCTCGCCGGCGAAGTCGGGAGCGACGCAGGCGTACGCCATCGGGCTCAGTGTCGGAACGCTCCGAGGGCTGCCGGTCATCGGTCACGGCGGTAGCTGGGCCGGGTACCGCGGGCACTTCCTGCGCTTCCCCGACCAACGCTTTGCCGTGGCGACATTCTGCAACCTAACGACGTCGGGCCCGGATTCGCTCGCGCGCAAGGTGGCGGGGATTTATCTCGCCGACCGGATGCAGCCGGACAGCTCCGCGCTGTGGATTGCGACGCTTCAGGGGGCGGCTGTGTCCGACGTGGCTGCCAGCAACCTGCTACCGTACACGGCCGTCTGGCGCAACGTGGAGCGCGGCGAAGTGCGTCGCACGCGTGCGATCGGTGACACTCTGTTCTCGATCGGTGGCGGGGCGGGACGCACCCGGATGGAGCCGCTTGGGGGTGGCCGTTTCCGGTCAGCGTCAGGCGCGGAAACACGCTTCGAGGGCGGCGCTCCTCCGTCGCTGATGATCGTCCGCACGGCAGGGAATGAGGAGACATTCACGCGCGCCGACACTGTGGCGCTCACACCGGCGCAGCTCGCGGAGTACGCGGGCAGCTACCGAAGCGATGAAGTGGAGGCGACGCACGTCTGGAAGGTCGAGAAGGAGGAGCTTGTGCTGTACATCAATGACCGGCGTATCGGCGTACTCGAGCCGAGCTACAGAGACGGATTCACGCGCGGCGGTTCGGTGATCGACGTGCAGCGTGACCGGCGGGGACGCATCACCGGGTTCGTCGTCGAGGCCGGGCGGGTGCGGAACCTCCGGTTTGCGAGGGCGCGGTAGTTTTCTACGCTGCCGTTCCACTGTGGTGGGCTCGAATACGATTTCGGCGAGCTCTCTCGCGAACAGGGTTCGCGCAGCGATCTTCTTCTTCCGTCGGCCAGCGCGTTTGCCCACCCAATGAGCAGACTGATGACAAGCAAATTGTGGAAGTGGAGCGCCCTGCGCGACGCAGCCGCCAAAGCGCTGTTGATGTCTGTCGCTTGCGGCACACTTCTCGTAAGGATCGCGATTTGCCAAACGTTGCCTTCAGGAGCGGTCAAAGGAATTGGGGCAGTCGACTCGCTAATCGCTGCGGAGTTCGCCAAGGACAGCATCGGGAGTATCACCGTCGGCGTAATATCGGGCTCGCAGCTGGCGTGGACCCGCAGCGTTGGTTTCGCCGACATGAAAACACGCCGCCTGGCTAACCGCAATACGGTCTATCGGATAGGTTCGATCACGAAGCCGTTTACGGCCGTCATGTTGATGCAATTAGTCGCCGCAGGAAGGGTTCAGCTGTCCGATCCCGTCGAACGGTATCTTCCGGAGGTCAAGCAGATCGCCTCCAAGCCGCAAGGCGCCTCGCCGTTCACATTTCTGCAACTGGCGACAATGACCGCCGGGCTGGCGAGAGAGCCTGACGACGCCGGGCCATTTTGGACGGGACCGGTATCAGATTGGGAGAAGAAGGTCCTCGCTGCCTTGCCTCACACGCGTTACACGTCGGTTCCCGGCACCGAGTATGCCTACTCGAACATCGGTTACGCGATCCTCGGGGCCGCCCTCGCGCGCGTGGCCGATCAGCCGTACACCGAGTGGCAACGCTTGCATGTTTTCCGACCGCTTGAGATGGAACGGACGCGGTTCGAAACCGATTCGACTATCGAATCCGATCTGGCGGTGGGATATCAGGTCAGAGGCGACGGAGCACTCGACGACCAGACTGCGGCACAAGAGGCGAGAGACGGGCGTGGCTACAAGGTACCTAACGGGGCTATCTTCACGACGGTGGACGACCTCGCTCGCTTTGTAGTTTTCGAGCTTGGTCGCGGGCCGGACAGCGTGCTCGCCAGAGCCATCCTCGATGAGGCGTTCGGCGGTATCGTGGCCACGGACGTTTTTCTGCAGACCGGGTACGGATTGGGGTTCATGGCCATGCGTCGCGACGACTATTCCTTTCTCGGCCATTCCGGGAGCGTCGCAGGATTTCGGGCAGCGATGTACTACGACCGCAATTACCACCTTGGTGTGGTGGTCTTTCGGAATGTCGTCGGCGGCAAGCAGGATCCCAATCGCCTCGCCGTTGACATCCTAACGCTACTGGCTTCGACGAGACGCGCCGAGATCCAGGCAGACATCGACAGGCGAGTCAAGGCGCAAGTGGCATCTCCATATAGCGAAGCCGCTGTTCGGCGAGTCATTGGAGAATTGCGACTCGGCAAGCCTAACTATGACCTCATGAGCGCAGCGTTGGCGAGACTTACGCGGCGGCAGATCACCGAACAGCAGGCCACAATCTCGCAGCTCGGAGCACTACAGTCTCTGACCTTCAAGGGTGTCGGTCCGGCTGGCCCGGATATCTATCAGGCCACGTTCGAGAAGGGTTCGTTGGAATGGCGGATCTGGCTCAACCTGGACGGCGGCGTTGACTATTTCAGCTACCGTTCTGTTTCGCCGCCCAACTAGGGTTCGCGGCTCAGCAGCTGATCAGGCGCTGGCGGACTCGGTCCGGTCGGACTTCGCGACTTCCTCGGGGCTGACCGGCTTGATCTCGGTCTCCCACAGCTTAGGCGCCACGACGGCGATACCTCGCACCGCACCCACGCCCTCGCCTGCGGCCCATGCGCAGGCGAGGATCAGCGAGGTGAAGAGGCTTCCGGCGCGCAGCCCGCAGGCAGGGCCGGCCCGGAGGTACGAGCGGACCGCGCGGCGCCAGTGTAGTGCGGCGATGGCGGGCGAGGCGAGCAGGTAAAGGAAGCGCGCGATACGCGGCCAGCCAGCGCTGCGTATGGCGCCGAACCCGAGGCCGACGATGCCGCCGAGCTTCAGCTGGCGCCGGCCGCCCGGCGGATCGAAGTGTCGCATACGCGCTCGGCTTTCGAGGAAGTACCTGCGTCCTTCCCGCGCGAGATCGCGCATGAGAAACGCGCCCAGCAGCAGGTCGGCCGGAAGGCGATCGGCGCGCTGTCGCATCAGCTCGGTGCGGATCACTACGTTCCACCCGGACAGCGTACCGATCTGCCCCGTCTCGACGGGCTCCATCCACTCGCCATAGCCGATCAGGAACGCGCCTTCGGCCCACAACGTGGTGCGGTTGCCAGGCCGGAGCGCGGGGCCGATCGCGTCCCAGTCTTCGTCGAGCCGCTCGAGTATAGTCGCGGTCCAGTCGGGATCGGGCAGGCAGTGGTCCTCGGCGAGCATCACGTGGTCTGCCGTCGCCTGCAGCGCGCCCCACGCACGCGCCTCATGCAGGTCGCGCGATCCGGTAGCGACGATTCTCTGCCCCGGCCTCAGCTCCGTGGATGGCTCGAGCTCCGGACAGAGGATCAGGATCTCCAGCTGGTCGCGACGTGTCTGCGCGTCCCACGACGCGAGCGCGGCACTCACGGACTCGTACCCGTGCGTCGCCGGCAGCAGGATCGACAGCTTCGGTTTCAGAACAGCCTCCTTTTCCACAGCGCCCGCTCGAGCGGATAGATCAGATCGCGCGCGTGCCGGTCGTACCAGCTCACCAGCCGGTCGCGAGTCCCCGTCGCCTCGCGCGCGAACGTCGAGGCGACACGGCCGAGCGCAGCCCGGTACGGAGCGTCGAACGGACCGCCGACCGCGCCGCGCCACGGCTTCATGCGGCCAGCATAGTGCACTATGCCCGGGTCGCGCCACGCATCGCACGGCGGAGACTGATAACGCCGTCCATCCAGACTCGCCAGCAGGTTCCAGCGCCGGTCGATCGGGCGCCAGTCGTCCCACGCGACCGCGTTCAGCGCCTCCTGGTGAAGGAAATCGACTCGTGTCGTCTTCCTCAGGTAGTCGCGCACGCGCGGCGCGATGCCGCACTCCCTCCAGCGCGGCAGGTCGATGAGCATAACGCCGCCGTTGAAGTATGCGGAATCGGCCGGGATACGCAACTCGCGCCAGCCCTTCACGCCGCGCGCGGCCGAGCACGTCGGCACCGCCGCGTCGGGCACCGCACCTAACACGCGGCCCTCGAGGTCGGTCTCCCAGAGCTCGGTCAGGTCGTCCAGCACGAGCAGGTCCCCGTCGAGAAAGAGAACGCGCTCGAGATTGGGCGGCAGCAGATCAGCTAGCAGGATCGGGTACGAGGCCTCCCGCGGGAACGTAGGCTGGTGCGGCGCGGTGGCTTTCTGTTCCGCGGTGGGCACGATCGCCACGGTCTCGACGATCTCGCCGATCGCGTCGACTATCGCCGACGGAATGTCTTCGTGGATCAGATAGAGCTTCGCGGAGGCGCCCGGCCGCAACCGCTCCACCAGCGAATGCAGCACGACCGCGAGCGGAAGCAGGTACGCGCGACTCACCGAGCAGGCGATATGGACTGCGCAAGCTGTCATCTACGCCACGATCTTCTGGTCGGCGGACCTGCGCGAATTTCCAGCCTGGCATTCACTGGTCGCCCCGAGAATATTGGCAGGGATCCGGCGGTCCGGAATAGTCGGTCGGGGTCGCAGCCGACGCGCGTCGCGCGGATCTTCCTCCTCTCGGGGGATTCGGGGTTACCTGCGTTGCGGCTCCCCAGGAGTATCAAGTCAGGGTAACTGACCTAAGCCGGCTACCGATGATTTCCTGGCTAACAGAAGCTTCGTCCTGCGTCCAGGGAGCCGTCGGGCTTGAACGTCGCGGACACCGCAACCGGTGGGAGTGGCCATTATCCATATGTGTACATGGAGGAAGACGGAACGGCGCGCGAGCTTCATGCTGCCGAGCGCGCCTACCTGGAGACGCGCTTCGAGGGTGGAGACGGGGCTCAGCCGTATGTGAAATGGCGCTACCGCTCCAGGACGCCAGTCGCCCGCTCTCGCGCGGGATACCTGGAGCGAAGTGGCCTGCCGCGAAAGCTGAGTGTCAAGCCGGCACCGGCGAACGATCCGTTCCCGCCGATGACACGCGAGCAGTGGCGCGAGCAACTCCTTCGAGAGGGGCACACGATCGTCGATAACCCGGACGGGTCATTCACATTGTCTCTACCCCGGCCCCGTGATTAGTGTGCGTGCCGCAAGCCCTAACGATAGCTCGTGCTCATGGCAGCTCACGATCAGCTCGTAGCTGGCTGCACCGCACTAATACGGAAGTATTTCGGTGAGCGCCTGGCGAGCTCGCCCTCCTCCACCGTGATCATTTCGGCCGAATGATTGACCAAGACGCCGCCCCCTCCCCCACTCCCGTGACCGTGGAGATGTCGCGTCCCGCTTGTGGAGATCGATGGCGGAATGCAACATGGAATCCCCGCACGCCTTACCGCCGGCCCCCCCCTCATCCAGATCTAAACCATGCTCGCGCCAGAGACGTACTGCGCGCTCGCCGAGCGGACACCAGGCAACTCCCTCAATACGCGGAGCCGCGGGTGACCAACTCGGACCTCTTAGCTATAAACGACTATCGCCAGGTCTACGAGGCAGTAGCCCTCCCGGTCCTGATCATCGATCACCAGTCATGGCGCATCCTGGCCGTCAACGAGGCCGCCCTGCGGCAGTATGGCTACGAGCGTGAGGAGTTCGTCGGCCTCCCGGTGTTGGAGGTCCGGCCCCCCGAGGGCCGGGAGGAGGCCAGGAAGGTGATGTCCGAGCTACCGCACGGCTTCTGGAAGACCACTGCCGTCCGCCACTGCCGCAAGAACGGGTCGGTCTTCAGCGCCGACGTATGGTCCCGGGATACCGTCGTGGATGGGCGGCCGGTACGGATCGCCACGATCCATGAGGTGACAGAGCGTCTCCAGATCCAGCGGGAGCTGCAGCAGGCCCAGAAGATGGAGGTCGTGGGCCGGCTCGCCGGTGGCGTCGCGCACGACTTCAACAACGCGCTCACCGCCATCATCGCTGGCTCGCACCTCCTTTTGGAGCAGTTCGGGAACGATCCGGACGCCAGGGCGGATCTCGAGGCCATCCTGAAGTCCGCGAATCGGGCGGCCCTTCTCACCCAGCACCTGCTGGCCTTCAGCCGGCAACAGGTCATGCGCGACGAGGTCTGCCCCCTCGCCGAGGTGGTCGAGCGCAGCGTGGCCCTACTGAAGCGCGTCCTGGAGGGCCACATCGAGCTCCGGACCCGGATCGATCCTGACAGCTGGCCGGTGCGGGTCGACTCGATCCAGCTCGAGCAGGTGATCATGAACATGGCGGTGAACGCCCAGGACGCCATGCCCGGGGGAGGCACCCTTGTCCTAACGACGGAGAATATCTCCGTATCCCCGAGGGATGCTTCGAAGGATCCAGCGGTCCTCCCGGGAGACTACGCCGTACTGACCGTCAGCGACACCGGCACCGGGATGGACGAGATCACCCGCGCCCGCGTCTTCGAGCCCTTCTTCACGACGAAGCCCCCTCCCGAGGGCACCGGCCTCGGCCTCTCCATGGCCTACGGGATCGTCCGCCAGAGCGGCGGCTTCATCACGGTCGAGTCGGAGCAGGGAGCGGGGACGACGTTCCGGATCTTACTGCCCAGGGCCGGCCGGACTCTCGCCGAGGCCACCTCCATCGACGAGCGTGAGGTGCCGGGCGGCCGCACGGTTCTTGTGGTGGATAGCGACGACGAGGTGCGGCGTTCCATCTGTCGCGTCCTGGAGGGCTTGGGGTACACATTGGTTTCCACGGCCTCTGCCGAGGAGGCTCTGACCACGTTAGGTGGGTCTGAGGAAGCGCCGGATCTGCTGGTGACCGCGCTGAGCCTTCCAGGTATGGGCGGCAGAGATCTGGCGGACCGCCTCCAGGCGTCGGTCCCCGGCCTCGGCGTGCTCTTCCTGTCGGGCTACGCCTTGGAGGGAGATGACGACCTCAAGGACGTCGCGGGAGGTCGACAACTTCTGCAGAAACCTTTCTCCGTGGAATCCCTGATCGAAGCAGTGCGTAAGGCGCTCGCTGACTCCTGAATCGGGACCTGCGCGCGGCGCACGCGAGCCAGGGTTCGACCCAGCCTCGGGCCGTCGTCGAGGGTGTTCCCGCCGGAGTTCCCCGCGCCCGCGGGCTCGTGTCGCATCTCCTTTGCGAGGGCCTCATCGATAACCGTGGCGCCGAACCCGACGATGCGCTTTTGCAGATCGAGTCATATTGTTGTATCCCTGGCTGGACTCCAGGGCTGTTTGTGCCTCGTCGCGACGATGAGCACTTCATTACCTGTGGGGCGAACACAACTCGTCACCGTGGAGGAGCGCAGCATGAACGATCCTGCCCGCTCGGCAAAATAGAATGCACCGGCGCAACTTCATGACAACGTTAGGCTTGGGCCTGGGGCTTACGCAGCTGGCATGCGCCGGACGCGCGACCACGCTGGCCGGCGGGACACGACGCCTGCGCCGCGTCGGTCTCCAGCTCTACAGCCTTCGCGATGACGCGCGGCGCGACCTCGAACGCACCATCGCGGACATTGCCTCTGCAGGTTATCACGACGTCGAGCTGCTCGGATCCATGGACAACTTCGGCGTACCGCCTGCAAGGTTGCGAGCGATACTCGATCGCAACAATCTGCGCGCGCCGTCCACCCACGTCGCCGGCAGCGCGCTCGACGACCTGGGGCGTCAGCTCGATGATGCTGCGACGCTCGGCCACGAGTATCTGACCGTCGCCAGTCTGCCGATTGCGAGACCGGCAAGGCTCGATGACTATCGTCTCTGGGCAGACAAGCTGAACGAAGCCGGGCGAATCACGCGCGAGAGCGGGGTGTGGATCGCCTTTCACAACCACGCAAACGACCACGTCGTGATCGACGGCGAGGCCGCCTACGACGTGCTCGCCGAGCGCACCGACCCCGTCGCGGTCCGGCTACAGCTCGACACCGGCAACCTGGCCATGGCAGGGCTCGATACAATGGAATACATGCGGCGATTCGGGGAGCGCTACTGGACCTTTCACATCAAAGACGTGCCGCGCCTCGGCGCGGACTCGGACACGGAGCTCGGCAAGGGGATCATCGACTTCCGGCAGCTCCTTGCCAGCATCGGCGACATCGACGGGAAGCACCTATTCGTCGAGCAGGAGACGTATCCAGGTACACCGCTCGAGAGCATTCGCCGCGACTTCGCCTATCTATCGCGCTTGCAGTTCTGAGGTGTTGCTGGCCGCGATTCGATGGCGTTGACTGGCCGCCGCACAGGAGGTCGAGTTCGAGGCACGTGTGCTATGTGCGGTCGCCCACGATTGGCCTAGGGATGGAGATAGCCGACAGCTCCGTCCACTGGCCTCGTCCGGACTGCTCGAGTTCATGCGCCAGCGTCTGGACTGCGGTATCGGGCGTTGCGCCGAACTCCGCGAGCGCACGTCCGGCGTGCTCACGTGCGCAACGAATGGCCGCATAGCGGTCTCCATTCCTGACCAGCGCCTCCATGAGACGAACGACGGCCCGCGGGCTAACCGGATCGAGCGCGACGAGCCGCCGCCACCATACCACGGCAGCATGCGCCGAGTCGGCGCGCATCGCAAGGCGCTCGAGCGTCGAGGCGTACTGATGTGCGAGCTCCTCCCGCTCACGCTCAGCCCATCGCTCGAAGGGATCGGAGCCGGTGAAAAATCCGTCGAGGAACGGCCCGAGATACCAGCTCGCCGCCGTCTCGAGATCGTCCCCATGGATTCCCGCGACAAAGCGGCCGACGTCCGACGCGATGTGCGCATCGGCAAGACGCAGCGTCCGGCCACCGAGGATCGCGCCGGGGAGCGCGCGGCGCAGGGTGTAGAGCGACTGTCGTAGTGCACCGCTCGCGTGCGCGGCATCCTTCTCCGGCCAAAGCAGCGCCTGCAGCTTGTCGCGACTACTCCCCGCGCTGCCCGATCGCGCCAACACCGCAAGCAGCGCCAACCGGCTGGGCTGGACGGCCGCGCCCTCGATAGGCACGCAATCCCGCTCCACCGCCACTCCACCTAGGGTCCGCAGCAACCACATGTGGTGACACCATGGTGACGGAATGCTCACGGCACGATGACGCCGTGGCGCCAGAATATACGCCCCTGGTGACCCGCCGCAATTCACCGCCGGCTAAGGTCGCCCGCACTACCCTCCACCACGAGGAACATATGCGCTCAGCAGCACTGGCAGTCGCGTCACTTGCCCTCGCCGTTTCCGCCTGCGCCGATGCGCCGACGTCACCCACGGAACGGCCGTCGCTGGCCGCCGCAACGTTCACCGAGAACCTCAAGATTCCCATTGTACTCAACGTGTTCGTAAGCTGCGCGAATGGTGGAGCCGGGGAGCTCGTGACACTCGAAGGCAACCTCCACGTACTCAACCACATTACAGCGAACAAGAACGGGTTCCACATCAAGTCTCACTTCCAGCCGCAGGGGATCAGCGGGACGGGACAGACCACGGGCGACAAGTATCAGGCGACGGGGGTGACGCAGGATCAGTTCAACCTCGGCCCGGGCGAGACATATACCTTCATCAACAACTTCCGGATCATCGGACAGGGGCCGGGCAACAACTTCCTGGTGCATCAGAATTTCCACTACACGATCAACGCGAACGGCGAG
>JBGTNB010000431.1:0-2817 GCA_041743285.1 Gemmatimonadaceae bacterium | reverse complement strand
GGCTGGTGCTGGCATTCGTGGCGCGCCGCGCCGGACGCGGGCGAGTCCTGACCGCCGGCGCGCTCGGATTCTCGGTGTTGCTCCTGGCGTTCTCGCTTTCGCGGTCGCTCCCCTTGTCGTTGGCACTTCTGCTGTTCGTGGGCTTCACCATGGTACTGACGAATGCCATCTCGAACGGTCTGCTTCAGACGATGGTGCCTGACGCGTTGCGCGGGCGAGTGATGGCGGCCTACGCGTGGATCTTCGTTGGTGTGGGTCCAGTACTCGGTCCGTATCTGGTTGGAGGCTTGGCGAACCGGATCGGCACTCCACAAGCTATCGGGGCCAGTGCGGCGGTGACGTTGGTGTACGGGTTGTGGGCGTTCGCCCGGTACCGCGTGTTGCGTCGGATGTGATACACCTGTCGGAGTCAGAAAAGCGCAGCGATTGAACAATCTTGCTCGAGCCTGCGCCGCGGCGTCAGGGGTCGCGACCGATCGTCCGAAGTCGCCCGCGCGCTTCCCCGTTCGCCGAATCGCGCCTTAGCGCCTCCCGGAACGAGTCCGCGGCGGCGGTCGTGTCGCCCCGCATGAGGTAGATGTTCCCGCGCGAGACGTGCAACGAAGTCGAGCCGGGAAACTGCTCTTCATTCACCTGCAGCAACGCTAACGCCTCCTCGAATTTGCCGGCGCGAGCCGCGCGAAAGGCCGCCGTGTTCAGCGAGATTTCGCCGAAGTTGTAGGCATCCCGCCCGTGGTACTCTTCGCGTAAGGCGCGATAGGACCGGATCGCGGAATCCGAGCCGACAGAGATCGCAATTTCGGAGATCAGGGTGGCGAGGGGTAGTGGCCGACTTACACCGCGATGGCAGGTGGCGCACGTAACGGCGACCTCCGGAGTGCCGGGCTGTGGAATGGTGTCAAGGCGACGGTTCACCTCCTGCACCATGAGCATCATCTGCCTGGCGACCAGCTTGTTGCGTTTCTCATCGCTTGCGAAGTCGACCTGAGCCAACGGCGTTTGCTCCTCCCCGACATGGCAGTAGGTGCAGCGTACACCGAGGTCGGAGGAGAAGTTACGCATGGTGCCGATCACCTGCGTGACCGGGGTACCGTGCGGAATTACCTGCGTGTTAATCAAAGAGTCGGGCGGCCATTTGCCCGGTGCCTGCGCTTCGGTAAAAGGAGCGATTGCAGCCAGCGCAGCGATGAGGATGGAGGCGCGCATCGGTGTGGATCCGTGGGGGGGTGAGGATCACGGAAACTGCGTACTCGCTCAGCGGCGCGGAAGGTCCCAGCGGTGAGCTTACACGAGGCTGACCTGTTACACACCGCGTCCGATAGCTCCGCAGCGTCAGACTGAGATTGCGCAGATTGCAGAGGGGGCGGCGCTAGCCCGGGACACCGTTCTACGCACTTCAAGCATTGCCAACTACTGCTACAAACAGCAGGAACCGCAGATTACGCCGATTTCGCAGATAGTGACGTCAGGGATCGATGGGCATTGGTGCATCCGGCGTAATTGTAGTTGCTGTTCTTGTTTTCTTGCAGCCTCCACCCAGCCACTCGCCACTCAGGAATTCATAGGTTGGCGGAGTCTCGGTGCTCAGAAAAGACAAACAGTAAAGGGGAACCTCAGATTACGCCGATGTTTGCAGAGGGCGGCGTCAGGCATCGATCGACATCTGCGTAATCGGCGTGATCTGCGGTTGCTGTTGTGGTTAGCTCTCTGCCTAGCGACTCGGCTTTAGAGGGGAATTCCGAGCCAGGTCAAAAGAGGAGGGACTAAAAATTACGCAGATTTCGCCGATAGCGACGCCAGGCATCGGTCGTATCTGCGTAACCGGCGTAATCTGCGGTTGCTGTTTCCCTTGCAGACGCTCAGTGGCCCTTCGCTCCGCACGCCGTGGCGAAACTGTCCTGCAGCACCGGCATTCTTTCCATCGCCGTGTCGACCAGGGCGCGGATCAGCGCGCTATCGGTTGGCATGAGGTGGCCCGTTCGCATCCAGATCATCTCCCTGGGATCGCGCGCCGCCCTGTAAAGCGCTCGCGCCGCCTCGGCCGGCATCTGCGGATCGTCGATGCCGTTGACCATGATTATGGGCCTCGGCGAGATGTGCTGAATGAACCGCTCAGGCGCGAACTCGGCGAACGGACGCATTGCCAGCCATGCCGCGGGGCGGCGCAGAAATGCCGGGTCGAGGTCGAGGTTGGCGGCTAATACCTTCGGAAGGTCGCCGGCGCCGTAAATCAGTGCCACGTTCCTGAAGCGAGCATCCGCCGCCGCGGCTATCGTCGCAAACGGCACGGCAAAGGATGTTGCGGCGATCGCAAGACGTGCGCTGTCGACGTCGCTTCGCCGTGCCAGATACTCGGCCCCTAGCAGGAACTGAGAGGGTATCACCTTCGCGGCGTTATGCAGGCGGTCCCGATGCTGCACGACGTCGCTAAGCTGAATAGCCATCGGCATCGCATCGGGGTAGTCGAGCGCC
Organism: Gemmatimonadaceae bacterium; assembly: GCA_041743285.1. Lineage (GTDB taxonomy): Bacteria > Gemmatimonadota > Gemmatimonadetes > Gemmatimonadales > Gemmatimonadaceae > JALZIF01. The sequence continues at coordinate 345 of JBGTNB010000431.1, read as the reverse complement.
AGCACGACCACATTGCCAAAGTCTTCAGGGAGCCGGCCGATCACAGCACTGTTCTCCTCGCGGCCGTTCTGGAGGAGCACAGCCGGATGGCACGTCCCGGTTACCGGCCGGAGCAGACGGCCGGTGGCGGTCATCCCCTCCGTACTCCTCAAGCTCACAGCCGAGAGTGCGTAGCGCCCGCGCGGCACCGACGCGGTCGTATCGGCGCTCGCCAGTGCGCCGAGCCGCTCGCGATAGGCGTGTACCTCACCGACCCGCGCCGGCTCCTGCTCGCAGGCCAGCGCGAGCAGCGCTACCACCGGCGCAGCAAAGGTCGCTTTGCCGTATGCCAATCGGGAACTCAAA
>JBGTNB010000430.1:0-3520 GCA_041743285.1 Gemmatimonadaceae bacterium | reverse complement strand
ATGCGCGCCACGCTCGAGAGCCTCGGCTGCCTGGCCAGGCCCGGGACGGCGGTACGTCCGATCCCAGCTTGATCCGCCTCCGGGCCGGACACGCGGAGCGGGTCCAGCCGCTCACGTATTTCATCTGCCATCCACCACGGAGCACCGCTATGCGACCCGCTTTCCTGCCTACCGCCACCCTCGTCCTGCTCGGCTTCGGGGTCGGCGCAGCCGCCCAGTATGCCGAGCGAGCCTCCGCCCAACCGCTGCCGCCCGTGGTCGAGGCTTGGGCGAACGCCTGGAACGACTTCGATGCCCGAGGCATGGCCGCCCTCTTCACCGAGCACGGCGTCTACCGTGACGAGGCCTTCCAGGCCACCTTCGCGGGCCGCGACGCCGTTGCGGCCTGGGTTGAGATCGGTCTCGTAGGTAAGCAGGTGAAGAAGGTCAGCCCAGGGTCAGCGATCGTTGATCGTCCCGGCGTGTGCATTGCCTGCTCCGGTGCGCCGAGGACGAACCCTGCCCCGGCAGTGTGCAACTCGCGCCAGCCGACGATCCGTCTCGCGTAGCAGGCGCAGTTGCGCATCTCCGGCGTTGACGACGCGGGTGTGAGTGGCGGTGATCTTCATGACAAGCCTCACGGGGCCGCCGGCCGCGTAGTGTCTGTTGTTCCCACTAGAGAAAACGAAAATTTTGGCTGAGTGTTCGATCATTCTGCTTGTATTAAATTTTGAGACTGCCGGCGGCCGCAGCCGCTTGTTGATTGAACGAGCGCTGGGTTATGGCTATACGGTCTAACCTGGGGAGCGCAACATGCCCGATATCTGCGTCGTCAAGGCAAAGAACATGCTCGGCGAGGTCCCGGTCTGGGACGTAGCCGAACAGCAGCTCTACTGGGTTGACATCGAAGGTCGGCTGCTGCAGCGCCTGACCCCCGCGACTGGTGCGGTGGAGCGCTGGTCAATGCCCGAGCGGATCGCCTGTTTCGCGCTACGTGAGGGCGGCGGGCTGATCGTGGCCTTCGCCTCGGGGATCGCGTTCTATGATTTGGGGACGGGCGCAATTGACTGGATCGCGAAGCCGGAGCCGCCGGGAGCCGGGACCCGGTTCAACGAAGGCAAGTGCGATAGGCGGGGGCGGTTCTGGACTGGGTCGATGGACGATGGCCTCAGCCGGCGCTCTGGCGCGCTCTACCGAGTGGATCCTGACCGCAGCGTGACGAAGATGCTAGACGGGATCGGTATCTCTAACACCCTCGCCTGGAGTCCGGACGATACTACGTTCTACTTCGCCGACACGCTGGAGGGCCGGATCGACCAGTTCGACTTCGACGCGGGCACGGGGAGGATCTCGAACCGGCGTCCATTCGTTGACCTTAAGGGGACCGGGATGGGGCCGGACGGCTCGACGATGGACGTCGAGGGCTGCCTGTGGAACGCGCAGTGGGACGGGTGGCGGGTCGCACGCTATTCGCCCGCGGGGCAGTTGCTGACTACCGTGGATCTGCCAGTGCAGAAGCCGACGAGCTGCATGTTCGGCGGGCCGGACCTCGCGACGCTCTACGTGACCTCGGCGATCTGGGACCTGAAGGGAGCGGCGCTCGAGGCGCAGCCGCTGGCGGGCGGGCTGTTCGCGCTCGACGTTGGGGTGCGGGGGCTGCCGGAGACTCGCTTCGCTGGATAGCGCTGCGAACTGATATATCACCGTCTTGACGTGGAGGTGCGCTTGGCAATAGCTTGAGATGCCGCTCTTCGTGCGCGAGCACTGCGCTTGATGGGCGTCGGGCCTCTGGCCGAAACCGACGACCTTGCAGACCGCTCGGCCGTCGCCGAAGCCTTCAGCCGGAGCCGAATGGTTCCGGCGACAACGATGCAACGATAACGAGCGCCGAGTTGCAATTCGCGGCGGCAAAAGGGGAGAGACATGTCTGGTAAAGGTTTTCTCGTTGCGCTCAGCGTCGGCTTCGGCCTGATGGCGAGCGCGGCGCTGGCCGCTGGGCCGGAGATCGTCGAAGGTCCCGGCTTCGAGCCCGATTGCTTCAAGCCCTGGGACGCGGAGACCAAGTTCTTCCAGTGGCCGGCCAAAGAAGGCCCCTACCGGATCGCGGTGGTCAACGGCTTTGTCGCCAACGTCTGGCGCATCCAGATGATCCAGACCGCCAAGGCCTACGCCGCCGAGCCGGACATCGCGGCGGACCTCGCCGAGTTCAAGGTCGTCTCGGTCGGAACCGATATGGCCGCGCAGCTTGGCGCCGTCGAGGATTTCATCAACCAGGGCTTTGACGCGGTGCTGGTTAACCCCAACACACCAACCGGCTGGGACCGCGTGACCCGGCTCGCCGACAGGGAGGGCACGGTGCTGATAGCCTTCGACAACCAAGTCGAAGGAGAGGACCTGGCCGGCATCGCCCAAGACCAGATCGCGATGGGCGTGATGTCGGGGGAATGGCTGGCCAAGCACCTGCCCGAAGGCGGCAAGCTCCTCGAGATCCGAGGCGTGCCCGGCTTTTCGGCGGACCAGGAGCGGCATGACGGGTTCCGCTCAATCGTCGAGGGCGAGGGCAAGAACTTCGAAGTGGTCGAGGTGATCGGCAACTGGGCACCAGGCGATTCGCAGAAGGCAACCGCGGACGCAATCGCAGCGCACGGCCAGTTCGACGGCATCTTCACGCAAGGCGGCTCGAATGGCACCATCCAGGCGCTGATCGACGCGGGGCATCCGTTCGTACCGATGTCGGGCGAGGGCGAGAACCTCTACCGCATCCAGATGGCGGAGTTCGCGGATGAGGGGCTGAAGGGAATGTCCTACGGCCAGTCGCCGGCGCAGGTGGCGATCGCGCTTAAGGCGGCAATCGCGGCGCTAAAGGGCGAGCCGATCCCGCAGCTGACCTCGGTGCCAAACCCGGTCGTCACCTACGAGAACCAAGTGGCAGGTGAGGATTACTTTCCCGACCTAACAGCGGACTTCTTCGCGGCGAACGCCTTCCCACCCTGCGGGCTGGCGTTCACGGCGCCGGAGCTGATGGCGCAGACCGGCGACAACACCAACTGACGCGCACCTGCGCCAACCGCCGCCGGCACACGCGCCAGCGGCGGCTCTCCTGTCGCGGGACGCCCCCTCAAGATGACCCTATCCAACGACGCGCCGCTGCTGAGCCTGACCGTCGTGTCGAAGGGCTATGGCGGCGTTCGTGCCCTGTCGGAGGTGGATTTCGCGGCCCGGTCCGGTTCGATACACGCAGTGCTCGGCGAGAACGGTGCCGGAAAGTCGACGCTTATCAAGATCGTCGCCGGGGTTGTGGCGCCGGACGCGGGGGAGATGAGCTTCGACGGCGCGAAGGCGGCGTTCGCCACGCCGATGGCGGCGAACGCGGCTGGGATCGTCGCAGTGTTCCAGGAACTGTCGGTGATCCCGGACCTCTCCGTCGCCGACAACATCTCGATCACCGATCCGCCGCGCCGCTTCGGGCTGATAGACCAGCAGGCGCAGCGCAGACGGGCGGAGGAACTGCTGTCGCGCGTCGGATGCGAGGACGTCAATC
>JBGTNB010000429.1:0-2453 GCA_041743285.1 Gemmatimonadaceae bacterium | reverse complement strand
CCGGACCACCTTTCGGCGCCCAATTCTGACCAGGGCCTGAGCCCCTAACTTCGGTTCTTGAAGCGGTAGCTCTCGTTGCCGGTTTCCACGATGTCGCAGTGATGAGTCAGGCGATCCAGGAGCGCTGTGGTCATCTTGGCGTCGCCGAAGATGCCGCCCCACTCGCTGAAGGAGAGGTTGGTCGTCACGATGAGCGAGGTTCGCTCGTAGAGCTGGCTGATCAGGTGGAAGAGCAGCGCGGCGCCATCTGGTGAGAACGGCAGGTAGCCCAGCTCATCGAGGATCACGGCGTCGCGATGGGCGAGCCGTTCTGCGATGGAAGCGCTCCGTCCCGACGGCGGGGAACGCTTCTCCGCCTCCAGCTGGTTCACCAGGTCCACCACGCTCCAGAATCTGACGCTCTTGCCCTGGCGCACCGCGTTCATGCCGATGGCAGTGGCGAGGTGGCTCTTGCCAGAGCCGCACCCGCCGACGAAGACCACGTTGCGCGCCGAATGCATGAAGTGGCCTTCATGCAGGTCGCGGACCAGGGGTTCATTGATCTGGGTAGCGGCGAAGTCGAAGCTCGCGAGGTCCTTGGCGAGCGGGAACTTGGCAATGCCCAGCTGGTAGCGGACCGATCTCACCTGGCGCTCGGCGCTCTCGGCGCTAACGAGCTCGGCCAGCACATCCCAGGGACTGCGGCCCCGCTTGATGCCGGTCGCCATCGCTTCCTCTAGCGCCGATGCCATCCCATGCAGGCGAAGGGCCTTCAGTCCCTCCAGCACCTCATGCCGTTCCACGACAGACCTCCGCGGAGAAGCCGGGCGCCATGAGGGCTGCCAGCAGCACCAGCTTGCCGAGGAGCTTGTCGTATCGCCCGAGGTTGGCCTGCGGTTCCTCTGTGAGCTTCAAGCTCTCCGGTGTCGCCACCTCGCCGGCCCGCGGTGGTGCCTTCAAGCGATTGACGGTGTTGAGCACGTAGTCGCTGCTCGCCACTCCGGCCTCGAGTGCCAGTTCACAGGCGACGGTCACCGACTCCATGCCGTCGCCCACCACGGCTGCCAGGATCTCCACGAACTGACGGTCGCCTCCCGCGATGCGGCCCAGGCGCGCTCGCATCTGCGCCAGCGGGCCAGGCAAGTCCCATTGCCGGAAGGGCGCGCCATTCCTGAGCGCGCCAGGCTTCCTCGCCAACGCCGGCAGGTAGTGCCACGGGTTGTAGACCACCTTGTCGCGGCCGAACTCGCGCGAGTGCTCGCCGATCACGCGGCCCTCGGCTACGACCACGATCCGATCCGCATAGGCTCTCAACGCCGCGGCCTTGCCGGCCGCGGCGCACTCCACGCTGTAGCGGTTGCGGTCGAAGGTCACGAGCCCCGAGGAGTTCACGCGGCATTCGCGCTCGGCGAAGCCATCGAAGTCGGCCGCTCGCGGCATCAGTGCGGCACGCTCCACGCGCTCGAAGACGTCCCAGCAGTTGGTTTCAGGATGCTCGGGATGGGCGTTGATCTGGGCGATCTCCTGGCAGCGCCGCTCCAGCCAGGTGTTCAGCTCAGCCAGCGTCTTGAAGCGCGGCTTGGGTGTGAAGAGCCATTCGCGCACGTTGCCGACCTGGTTCTCGACACGTCCCTTCTCCCAGCCCGCTGCGGGCGTGCACGCCGTGGGCTCGACCAGGTAGTGCGAGGCCATCTGCTCGAAGCGGCGATTGAAGCGCCGCTCGCGCCCGACATACACCAGGTCCACGGCCGTCTTCATGTTGTCGTAGATTCCGCGCCGCGGCACGCCAGAGAAGAAGCGGAAGGCCCGCGCGTGAGCGTCAAAGAGCATCTCCTGGGATTCCCTGGGATAGGCGATCGCCAGGAACACGCGGCTGTGGCAGAGCTTTCACATGCGCAACCTTCACCGCCTGCGCCACACCCCCAAGATCGACGATCTCGTGGCTCCAGTCGAACTGGTAGGCCTCCCCAGGCGCGAAGTAGAGCGGAATGAAGACTGACGACGGGGAGCCTGCGCCACGCGCACGATCACGCTGCCAAGCCTTCACGAAGCGGGGCACGCTGTCGTAGGCACCGGTGTAACCCGCCTGGCGCAATGCTTCGAAGAGGCGCTGGGCAGTGCGTCGTTCGCGGGATGCACGCTTCTCATCGGCCGCGAGAAGCTCCTCGAGCTGCGGGATGAACTCTCCCAGCTTGGGTTGCGGTTGCTGCAGGCGCCGGCTGTAGCGCGGCTCCAGGACCGCATTGCGCAGATAGCGCTTCACGGTGTTGCGGGACAACCCCGTTTCGCGGGCGATCTTGCTGATGCTCTCGCCCTTCACGAAGTGCCGCCGCCGGATCTTGCCGACCGTTTCCACCGATATCACCCCAGGTTCTCCCCGTGCCAGGAAGCACGGAGGTCTATCACACCGGGGGTGGTCAGATTTGCACGCCGATCACCCCCAAAACCTGGTCATAATTCCACGCCGGTTTGCA
>JBGTNB010000428.1:0-6303 GCA_041743285.1 Gemmatimonadaceae bacterium | reverse complement strand
GACGGCCGCACGCAGTTGCGGCACGCCTGTCGACGGCGGATAGTTCGTCTCCCCACTCTGCAGTGCCTCACGAATGTACTCGACCAGCGGCGCCGGAACGGTGAACTCGGCGGGGCTGAAATCGCCGACGGTGAGGTTCACAACCGGCTCGCCCTTGGCGATGAGAGCGCGTACTTCCCCCGCTATTCGTAGAATCGACGATCCCTTGAGCTCACTGGCCATCGAGCAGATACGTGACCTCGGCGCGTCGGCATTACCTAACGCCAGCCGGGAAGTTGCGAGGTGCTCGTACATGCCGGGGTTCGGCATCTCCAGGAGCTCTTTCTCGGTCATTGGGCGCATGGATCGAGGGTGGGCTGGCTCTTCGGCGGACGTGACGCTGGTGCACTGTCGGCGCGCGGGCGGAACACGGCGCCGAATCTCTTCGAATGGGTGCCGTAAAGGTACAGAGCATCGGCTCCGCGCACACCGGCCCCCGTCACAATCAATGCGGACCAGGGGAGCCGCGCGATGTCGGCGGCGCTCCCCTCAGGAAATCCACCCGGAGCTCCGTCCATCCGTCAGCCTGGTAGTAATGCACCAGAACCTGGTGGCGGCCCGCACCGATCTCCGTATAATCCACTTCGGATCCGTGCGGATCCCACCGGTCGATTACCAGCTCCCCGTCCACCCAGACTCGAATGGCATCATCACTTATCGCGCGCAGCGTATTCCGTCCCGCTGGCAGCGTCACCTCCGCCCGCGCCTCCAATGCCCACCGCTCCCGCGGAAGCGAGGGGATCGAGGGCCGATACCACATGTAATCCAGCCGCGGCTCCATCCGAGTTACGATCGGCGATCCCTCGAGCAGCGATGCGAACGCCGTCGGTTGCGAACGTGGATCTGTACTGTCGCCCCACGCGAACATGCTCACGGTCCAGGTGGTTCGAGGCTCGAAGCGCTCGTAGCCAAAGACAACGGGCGCTCCGGCCGCGTAGCGCACGCCGCGCGCCGACTCCACCTCGCCGCCACGGTACTCCAGCTTCAAACTCCAGTCGCCTTCCGAATCGGGGGATGCCGCGACCACGATCGTATCGCCGACCGAACCGGAATCGGAGGAAAGTGCCGCAACCCCACGCCGCTCGAGAACTCGCCAGGCACCGGCGGGACCCAGGACACGCAATGCATGCGGCACGGCGCGCGTCGAGTCCACTGGCCACAGCTTGGGATAACGCCAGTCATACGGTCCCCACTCATCGACGATGATCGCCGAGCGCGGGTGCCGCGCCATCCACGCCGAATCGCGCGGCAAACTGTTAGGCAGCCTCGACGGAGCCAGCCGCGCGTGTTCCGCGGAAAGAGCCGGCATGCTCACTTCTGGATGGCGATCGCCAATCGGGAGCGGCTGCAGCTCGGCCGGCGGCGATGAATCGACGACGACGATCGGCGAGTCGACCGCCGAGAACTTGTTCGCCATAACTCGAAGCTGGTACGTCGCCGCCGCCCAGATTCCCTTGCTGTTGCCGGCGAACACATTTCCATCAATGAGTACATCGCGGCTGCGTGTGTCGCGATGTTTGGGGTATCCCCAGTCCGACGGCTCTATGGGATTGGCCCAAAGCCTTATCGCCGTCGTGTCGCCATTGAAGAGATTGCCGACTATGACATTCTCCTGCCCGTGCTCGATCGCTACGCCAATTCGGTTGGCGATGAACTCATTCCCAGCCACGACCGACTCCCAGCTGTACCCACCCCAGAGCCCGTAATCCGACCCTTCGACACGATTGGCGACGAAAGTGTTTCGACTGAACGTGGCCTCCATACCGTTCGTGGGGGCGAAGCTGAAATCGTTGCCGAAAAAGAGGTTGTCGTTCGCGCCGCCCCGTTCCGGTGTCCATCGTCGACTGGCCTGCCCACAGAAAGAGCCCGTCGCCACCATGGGTCGCCGAGTTGTAGGCAACGACGTTATTGGAGCTCTGTGCATAGATGAGCAGCCCGGCCGAGTCCTGCCCGCGGCGATAGAAGCCGTGGCTGTACCCACGGACGTTGTAGTCGACGTGATTATGCAGAATGCGGTTGGCATTCGACCGATACAACCCGATTCCGACCCCTGAGTTGAACGCAATGGTGTTGTTCCATATCGTTAGGCTGTCGCTGCGAACGAGCATCACGCCGTTCATCCCCTGCTCCATCCGATTGCCGTGAATCCGGCCACCGTGAACATCCGCCAGATACACCGCCGCACCGAAACGCAGCCATTCGTCGTTCTCGTTGTTGTGGTAGGATAGCCAGTCCACCAGGCTCTCGTGCTCGACGAGGCTGAACAACCGCGGCTTCCAGTTGTGGCGCAGGTCGTTTCCGGCCAGCTCGAGCGACCGTGTACCGCGGGCGAGTATGGCAACCTTGTAGCCGCGAATTCGCGCGTTGAGGATTCGCACGTTATGTCCTCCTTCGATGCGAATCGCCACTCCGGCGGCGGCATCCGGCTCCGCGTCAGATGCGGCCCCGGTGAGCTCGGCACCGTCAAAATCGACGGTGATGTCGGTTCCGCGGATGATGATCACAGCGGAATCGAATGATGCCACCGCCGGCAGGAGGTAGCGGCCCCGTGCGATTCGAACCGATGAGGTAATGACCATGCCGGCACGCAGCGCCTCGGTACGTTGCGGCGCGCGATCGGCTGGACGTTGCGCCGGCAGACTGCCGGCGGCCAGAGCGGCAAGTGCGAGTGCGGCAGCCGGCTTGAGGAGTGGCGGCATTGCACGAAGATATAAGCGCGGACCCATCTCGCGCGCCTCCGACTCGCCCTCGCATGGACATCCGCGGCTACGCGCATAGCTTCCGACTCGTACCCTTTGCAGGAGCCCTCCGTGCTGCTTGCCAGTCAGATAGTGCGAGCGCTGCTCGTCGGCGCCATCGTGCTCGCGCCGCTAGCGCCCGCCGCGCAACAGAAGCCTTCCGATACTCTGCTAACCGTCGATCGCTACCTCGATTATGAAACGGTTGGAGATCCGCAGATCTCCCCCAACGGCGCTCAGATCATTTACACGCGCCGCTGGGTGAACAAGCTCGAGGACAAGTGGGAGACTGCGCTATGGGTCATGGACGCCGACGGTGGGCGCAATCGCTTTCTCGCCAAGGGGGGTGGCGCACGCTGGTCCCTTGACGGGACGCGCATAGCCTTCCTCGCCGAAGGTGAGCCCAAGGGATCCCAGATCTTCGTGCGCTGGATGGATACCGACGAGGCGCCCACGCAGATCACCCGCCTCGCCGAATCTCCAGGCGATGTACAGTGGTCGCCCGATGGGAAATATCTCGGATTCACGATGTTCGTTGAAAAGGCGCCGGAGTGGAAGATCGACATGCCGAAGTCTCCGGAGGGGGCCAAATGGACGCCGGCGCCGCGGATCGTCAACGATCTGCACTTCCGCCAGGATCGGCGCGGTTTCATGGAGAGCGGCGCACGGCACCTGTTCATCGTATCCGCGGAAGGCGGGACCGAACGACAGATCACCAGCGGCGATTGGAGCATTGGAGCGCGCTTCGATGCCCTGGACCAGGGCGCCTCATGGGATTGGGCGCCTGATGGAAAGACGATACTCGTGGACGGTATTCCCGACTCGACGCAGGACAAGAATTACCGGAACTCCAACATCTACGTAGTCGATGCCGATAACGGCACCATGCGCCGCCTGACGACTGACGAGGGTGCCTGGACCAATCCGGTAGTCTCACCCGACGGCAAGCGCGTAGCATATACCGGCTACCCGGCAACGACCGCGAGCTATCGCGCGGCGGACCTTTACGTGATGAACATCGATGGCAGCGGCGCCAGGAAGATCTCCGGCGACCTGGACCGCGATCCCGGTGGCGTACGATGGGCGCCCGATGGCAGCGGGCTGTACTTTACGGTGGGCGACCGCGGCACCTCGAATCTGTACCTGGCAACGGTTGCCGGCGCCGTGCGGCCGGTGACCGAGGGCGAGCACATGCTCGCGGTAAGCTCGTTCGCCGGCAACGGATCGGTTGCCGCCGGCGTGCGGAGCAGCTACCAGGACCCGCCCGATATCGTGCGCATAGATCTCAGGCGCGGCACAACGGTCACCCGCCTGACCGAAGTCAACGCCGACATGCTGCGTAACGTCAAGCTTGGCGATGTCGAGCGCATCCGTTATGCGTCGTCAGGCGGGGCGACCGTGGATGGCTGGATAGTAAAGCCTCCCGGATTCGATCCGTCGCGGAAGTATCCTCTGATCAGGGAGATCCACGGCGGACCGCACGGCATGTACAACGTCGGCTTCAACTGGATGTTCCAGAACTTTGCCTCCAACGGGTTCGTGGTGCTGTACACCAATCCGCGCGGCTCGACCGGCTACGGCAGTGCCTTCGGCAACGCGATCGAGAGAGCCTATCCAAGCGTCGATTATGATGACTTGATTGCGGGAGTCGATACGGTGATAGGACGGGGATACATCGACACGCGAAGCATGTTCGTCGGCGGGTGCAGCGGCGGCGGGGTTCTGTCGAGCTGGGTGATCGGACACACGACCCGGTTCGCCGCGGCCGCGGTGCGCTGTCCCGTGACCAACTGGCTCAGCTTCGCCGGCCAGACCGACGTGCCGCTGTTCACCTTCAACTTCTTCGAGAAGCCGTTCTGGGAAGATCCGGCGCGGTGGCTCGAACAATCCCCGCTCATGCACGTGGGCAAGGTCACCACGCCGACTTTGTTGATGACGGGCGAGCTGGACCTCCGCACCCCGATCTCGCAGTCGGACGAATACTATGTGGCGCTCAAGATGCGCGGCGTCCCGACCTCGATGCTCCGTTTTAATGGCGAATACCACGGCACGGGCTCCAAACCATCGAACTTCATGCGTACTCAGCTCTACATGATGAGCTGGTATCAGAAGCATGCCGGAAAGGGGGGCGACACGGCGACCGAAAACGGTCACTGAGCCGCGCGGCGGGCTACCGGCAAGCCCGGAATTTGCATCCGTCTGGCACGTTTGCACCAAGGGCACCCTTCAGCCCGGCTCATGACGCATCCGACCGATGCTCGTCCGCCTCTATCATTGAAGGATCCCGGAGCGCCGAGAATTCCGGGAAATCGCGCCGACACCGACGGCCGGCCCGGGCCGGCGGTGCGGCGCAGTGACATCACGACCGAACATCCGGCGGTAGCGACCGTTCTCGAGCGTACGACCGAGGCCTTCTTTTCGCTCGACCGCGACTGGCGGTTCATCTTCGTGAACGCCGAGGGGGAGAAGTTGTTAGGCGGCCTACGTGCCCAACTCCTCGAGCGACGATTCGAGGAGGCGTTCCCCGAAGCGCCTACCTCGCTGTTCGGACAAGAGCTCCGCAGAGCGGTGCGGGAAAACACTCCAGTCCGCTTCGAGGCTCATCTCCCACCACTCGAAACCAAGCTGACGGTACGGGCCTATCCATCCGATCATGGCATCTCCGTCTACTTTCGCGACGCATCGGCGGAACGCCGCACCTACGAAGCCCTGGTCAAGAGCGAGCGCCGGCTACGGCTTGCTCTCGACGCCGGGCGCATGGGAACGTACGAATGGAACGTCGCGTCAGGCGCGGTAACGTGGTCGCCGGCGCTCGAGCGCATGCACGGCATTCCCGAAGGCAGCTTCGAAGGCACTTTCGACGCCTATCAACGAGATATTCATCCTGAGGACCGCGTTCACGTACTTGAGACCATTCGCGCGTCGCTCGACGCCGGTCAAACACACCACTTGTTGTACCGAATCGTCAGGCCTGATGGAGAAACTCGCTGGCTCGAGGCACACGGGCAGTTTCTCCTCGATGATCAGGGCGCGGCGACAACGCTGGTCGGCGTCTGCACCGACGCAACCGAAAGGCAGCGCGTCGAGGAGTCTTTGCGTCAGGAAGCCGATCTGATCGAGACCTTGCAGCGAATCGGCAGCAGCCTGACGTCGGAGCTGGACCTGACGCGCATCGTGCAGACGGTCACCGAGGAGGCGACCAAGCTCACTGACGCGCAGTGTGCGGTGTTCTTCTACGACGCCCGTGTTGACGATGGCGCGTCAAGCGTGAGGTACTCGGTGGCCGGCATCCCCCGCGAGGCGTTCGAGAACTTCCCGATGCCGGTGAACGCGGCGGCGTTATGTTCCGCCATCGAGGGTGCCGCGGCCATACGAAGCGACGACATCAACCGAGATGCGCGTTACAGCGGCGCGCCGTTTCACAATCTGTGCGAACCATACTCAACGGTCGTGAGCTACATGGCCGTCCCGGTCGTGTCGCACGCGGGAGAGGTGCTCGGCGGCCTCTTCTTCTCCCACGAGCGCG
>JBGTNB010000427.1:0-2809 GCA_041743285.1 Gemmatimonadaceae bacterium | reverse complement strand
CCGGCCGGCGCAACGCCGTCATCCGACTGGACAGCCGGTCGGTGGCGATGGCCCGTACTTGCGGCATGGGAGCGTCCCTCGCCAGTGCAATCATCTGTTCCACGAGCACTCGTTGAGTGGCACGACGCACCTCCGCCTCGTAAGGCGTGCGGGCCGACGCACCAAAGGTCGCGGTGGCGAGTGAATCCAGTACCTCACCCAAGCCGGGCAAAGCCGGCTCCAAAGCATGCTGCTCGACCATCCGCGCCGCTCGCTGAGGCGTGAGCAAGGTGCCGATTGTGTGACGTGATGCGACGATCGACGGCGAAATAGCGTCGAACGCCGACCCGGTGTATCGCGGAAACAACTCGCGGCTCATGCCATAGCCGGGCGGTCGCGGCGGTATGCGATCCAAAATGCCTCGCGGAAGCGCGAGTGCTGCTGGTGTCACGGTAGCGAGCAACGCACTGAGCGCAGCACGCTGCTCCCGGGCCGGAGCCCAGCTCACCGGATCGCGCCCGTCTCCCCGCGTCGCATAAATAAAGTGCTGCCCCCCGAGTGCCGACGCGGCGGACTCCACCTGGTAGCGGTGATGCAGATACAGCGGCACCAACGCTTCCTCCATCTGCGCCAAAGGCTGTCCGCGCCTAATCGCGCGCTCCCCGAACCGCGACAGCGCAACGGAGCGAACCTGAAGCATACGCCGCAGCTCCACGGATGCGTCGACTCCGTTGGCCCATTGATCCACCTTCGGATTCAGATCCACGTCCTGGTTGGATAGGTACCGCAGATCGCGAGTCCATGCCGAGTCCAGCAGCGCAGCGAGTGCCGCGCTCTCATCCACGCCTGGCGCAAAATCCTGATAGCCGTACTTGATCGCCACTTTGTCCCACTCGCCGATACCGCTCGCGTACACCTCCGAAAAATCGAACGAGCTGTCCGCGCGCAACGTGACCAGCGGATGAGGATAGTCCATCACCGAAATCCGGCCGCCTTCACTGTCGTAGTAGTTATGGCCGAGTCCCAGCGTATGCCCAACTTCGTGCGCGGATAGTTGCCGAATCCGCGCTAGCGCCCATTCCCGCAGTTCCGCCGGGCGTTCATCTCCGGTTTCGTACGGCGCCAACAGGCCCTCTGCTATAAGGTAGTCCTGCCGGGCGCGCAGCGATCCCAACGTCACAACTCCTTTGATGATCTCACCGGTGCGTGGATCCGAAACCGATGCGCCGTAGCTCCACCCGCGCGTTGAGCGGTGCACCCAGTTGATCACGTTGAAGCGGATGTCCAGCGGGCTCACACTGTCGGGAAGCAGCTCGACGCGGAACGCATCGCGGTAACCTGCGGATTCGAACGCCTGGTTCCACCAACGTGCGCCGTCCAATAGCGCCGATCGCACCGGCTCTGGGGTGCCGGGATCGAGATAATAGATGATCGGCTCGACCGCTTCGCCCATCGCCGCTCCCGGATCTCGCTTGGCGAGCCGGTGCCGTTGGATGAAACGGCGAGTCATCGGCTCATCTATTGGCGTAGCGTAGTCACGGTAACCGAAGGCGAAGTAGCCGGAGTGAGGATCGAACGCGCGTGTTTCGAAGCCCGGCTCGGGTAGCGCTACGAAGGAATGATGGAGGCGCACGCTCGCCGCCTCCGTGTTCGCGGCAACGCTTTCGACCCCTTCGAACCATCCCTGCCCGCGTCCTCCCGAATCAGGCTGCCGCACGAACGTGAGTTCCGCTTCCATTTCCGTGTTCCGCGGAAAGCCCATCGTCATCGGCAGGTAGACGGCACTTCGACTCACATCCAGCCGGTACGATCCAGGCCGCATCTGCTGCGCCATGTTCGAAGCATCGCGTATCAGAAAATCGGTCGCATCGACGAGTACTCGGCCATCAGATTCCGCTCCGACCGCGAATCCCCACAGAACCGACCTTGCAAACGCATCACGAACCGCTCGTACGTCCATCGGATTGGTGCTCGATGCGCGAAAGTCGTAGTTGGGCTGCACCATCAGCACCTTCGGACCGGTGCGCTCGAAATGGACGATCCGCGAGCCGTGAAGCTGGCCGCGGTCGAGACCGATGTCGTTCGAGCCGAGACCGGCTGCCAGTCCAGTGATGTAGAGGACCTCGGTATCGAGCCGTGGAATCTCCATCCACAGGCGTCCGGCCGTTGCATCCCAGTACAGCGGAAAGAATCCATCGATCCGTTGCCAGCCCGCCGTCTTCTCGGCGATCGTGGTCGAGGCACGCGGCCTGGTTTCCTGGGCGGTGGCCGGAACGGAGGAGAATGCCGCGACATGAAGCGCGAACGCCAGCGGCGTAACGAGTTGACGCGAACGAGTGTACATGGATTGGGCGGGGAGAAGGGCCGGAAGCGCGGCTCGCGCCGTTTATGCGCCCCGGACGCTGCCGCCCGGGCGCCCGCCGGTCAAGGGGTGGCCGATGCGGCCAGGCCGGGAGGTGCGGCTTCCCCTCCGCAGTTAGGCAGAGGGGCGGAAATCGACTCGGGTACTACCGGGCGGTCGCCGCAAGAAAGCGCGGCACTCTGCGGCGAACGCTCTCCACGTGCCCTTCCAGGCTGTCTGGCAACGTTATGGCGCCACGCATGTGTGCCTCCCAGACGAGCTTGAGTGCGGCGGATTGCTGAGCCAGGACGACGAGCAGCTCGGCCATGTCGGCGCCGGAAAGACCGCGAGCCAACTCCGGCAGCTCGCCGCCGAGGCGCCTGTCATCGAGCGGCAGGTCCGCCTGTATTGCAGGCGACGTCGAGACGAGCACGTCGCCTAACGGCTTGTCGCCGCGCTGCGCGTCCGATGAAGCTCGGTGGGTACGCG
>JBGTNB010000426.1:0-10617 GCA_041743285.1 Gemmatimonadaceae bacterium | reverse complement strand
ATGAATTGGATCCGATCGCGTATGGGGAAGTTAGGTTTCCTTGTCTGAATTTGCCGTTATTCCTTCAACAACGGCTGTCCTCTGTGTCCTCTGTGCCCTCTGTGGTTCAACTGTTCACTTGCTCTACGCACTGAATTCTCGAAGGACGCCACCCTTTTTCTATTCGCACCGTATATCTCTGATTGGCATTCCTCCGCGTCCTCCGCGAAACCTCCGCGCCCTCCGCGGTAAAAAAGCCTGAGCCTTTTTCTATCCCGTAGCCGAGGATCGGCGACTGGGCATGCTGCCTAGATGTGGTGTCACACGCATTTTCCCACGTCAAACCGACTCTCCACACGCTCCCAGCGGATGGCGCCTTCGCAACCTGAAGCACTCGTGAGGCGCCTGTTGGCGGTCGCCGCGACTGCCGTGATTGTAACTTCCTGCGGTTCGGAGCCGGCCACCCCCGAGTGGCACGAGGAAAGTGGATACCGCTGGCGTGAGCTCCGTGCGCGTGGCGACGGTGCCGGCTTCACCAACGTCCAAGCCGCACGCGCAGGGATCCGCTTCGAGAACACGGTATCGCTCGACAGCATGCTGCAAAACCGCCACCTCGCCCATGGCTCCGGCGTTGCACTCGGCGACATCGACGGCGACGGCCTGATAGACATCTACTTCGCGCGCATCGATGGACCGGGCGCCCTCTACCGCAACCTGGGCGGCTGGCGGTTCGAGGACATCACGGCGCAGGCGGCAGTCGCCGCCGATGGACAGCGCTCGACGGGCGCCGTTTTCGCCGACATCGACGGCGACGGGCACCTCGATCTCTTCGTCACCTCACTCGGCGGACCTAACGCGCTTTTCCGCAATGATGGTAGCGGCCGTTTCACTGACATCACGTCCGATGCCGGACTCGCCGACTCGCTAGGCGCGATGACGGCGGCGTTCGCCGACATCGACGGCGACGGTGATCTCGACCTCTACGTCACCACCTACAAGACCCGCACGACCCATGATCGTTATTCCGCCCGGGAGCGAGCCTTCGACCAGGTAGTTAAGCGAGACGCGGACAGCTTCTACGTCGCGCCACAGTTCGCAGCGGACTACCGGGTGGTGGACCGCCCCGAGCTCAACGCAGTAACGCTCGTACAGCGCGCCGATCCCGATCGCCTTTACATCAACGAGGGCAGCGGCCGGTTCAGGCGCGAGCCTTTGACCGGCGGCCGCTTCCTAGACGCGCAAGGCGCCCCGATCACCCCGGAGCCCGAGTATTTCGGGCTCGCCGGCCGCTTTCAAGACGTGGACGATGACGGCCACCCCGACCTGTACGTCTGCAACGACTTCGAGGATCCCGATCAGTTCTGGTTCAACGACGGAGCCGGCGTCTTCCGCGCGGCGCCCGCGCTGGCACTGCGCGCGACTAGCAACTCCTGCATGTCGGTCGATTTCTCCGACGTGGACCACGACGGCACGGTGGACATCTTCGCCGCCGACATGCTCGCGCTCGACGATCGCCGGCTCAAGATGCAGACGCCCACGCACACCCCCTTCCCCAAGCGCGTCGGCGCGATCGACGACCGGCCGCAGATGCAGCGCAATACCCTCCAGCGCAACCGCGGAGACCGGACATTCGCGCAGATCGCGGAGATGGCGCAAGTCGATGCATCGGGTTGGACATGGGGGTCACTCTTTCTCGATGTCGATCTCGACGGCTGGGAAGACCTGCTGCTCGCGACCGGCCACCAGTGGGACGTCATGCACGCCGACACCTGGGAGCGGCTGCGCTCCACCTTCGCCGCCGTTCCCGGGAATCGCGAGCTCGCCGAGTTTCCGCAGCTGCCGCTGCATAACGTCGTGTTTCGCAATGAGGGTGGGTTGCGGTTCAGCGATGCCACGGCTGCCTGGCGTTTCGGCGGCGAGCCGGACATCTCGCACGGGCTTGCCGCTGGCGACCTCGACGTCGTCGCTACACGGCTCAATGCGCCACCACTACTGTACCGCAACGATGCTGGAGCGCCGCGGATCGCCGTGCGCCTCACCGGCCGCGCTCCCAACACCGGCGCAATTGGGGCAGTAGTCTTCGTCCGTGGCGGCTCGGTGCCAGAGCAACGCAAGGAGATCACCGCCGGCGGCCTTTATCTGTCTTCGAGCAGCGCAATGCAGGTATTTGCGGCCCGCGACTCGGGCGCTCACGTGATCGAGGTTCGCTGGCCGGGCGGCAACCGCCAGGTAATCTCCGATGCTCTGCCCAACCGGCTGTACGAGATCCGCCAGCCTGACGAATCTCCACCGGTCATCGGCGCCGACTCGGGGCTCGCCAGCGAGACCCAAGCCCCCCTGTTTGAAGACGTGTCGGACCTCATCAACCACCGGCACGTAGACTCGCTGTTCGAGGACCTGAACCGGCAGCCGCTGCTCCCGATGCGATTCAGCCAGCTTGGACCAGGCATCGCCTGGGCCGACGTAGACCGCGATGGCGACGAAGATCTTCTCATCGGCACGGGACGCGGCGGCGCGCCAACGCTTTTCCGCAACGCCGGAGGTAGCTTCACGCGCGAGCGTCTCGGTTCAGGAACCGCACCGCACGACCTGACGACACTGCTCGCCCTTCCATCGTCGTCAGGCGGGATGCGGGTCGTCGCCGGCCAGTCGAGCTACGAGGCGTTATCGCCCCGCGCCGCGCTGGATGTCCCCGGTGTGATAGAGCTTTCTGTTGGCGGAACGCCGCGCGTGATCTTCGGCGGCGACACCAGCAGCGTCGGCCCGCTCGCCGCGGCGGATTATGACGGCGACGGCGACCTCGATCTGTTCGTCGGCGGGCGGATCGCGCCCGGCGCCTATCCAGGCTCGCCGCGCTCCCGCCTCCTCCGCAACGACAACGGCAGCTTCGCCCCTGACTCGGCGAACCTAACGGTTCTCATGGCGCCCGGGCTCGTTTCGGCCGCCCTGTTTTCCGACATCGATCACGATGGGGACCCCGACCTGCTCCTCGCCGTCGAGTGGGGACCGATAAAGATTCTGCGCAACGATGGCGGCCGCTTCACCGACATCACGGCGAACACTTCGCTCGCCAGGCACACATGCCGATGGAACGGCGTGGGGACCGGAGACCTCAACGGCGACGGGCGGTTGGACATCATCGCCACCGGCTGGGGAACGAACACGCAGATGCTCGCCTCGCCAGATCGTCCGCTGCTTCTTTATTATGGCAACTTCGATCCAGGATGGTCGCTCGACCTTCTAATGGCGCGCTCTGACGCGGCCGGTGTCGTACGGCCACAGGAGTCGCTGTCACGCCTGACGGCGGCGATGCCGTCGATCCGGAGCCGCTTGCGCACGTTCGCTGCCTACTCCGATGCGACGATCGAGCAGACGCTGGGCGAGGCGATGGCGAGTGCGCGCCGCCTGGAGGTGACCGCGCTCGAGCATCTTGTCTTCTTCGCCACCGACACGGGCTGGGTAGCCGTGGCGCTGCCGGTAGAGGCGCAGGCGGCTCCCGCGTTCGCGGCGCTCGTCGGCGACGCCGATGGTGACGGCCGCGAAGATCTATTCCTGTCGCAGAACTTCTTCGCAACCACGATCGGCACGCCGCGCTACGACGCGGGGCGCGGCCTCTGGCTGCTCGGTGACTCGTCAGGCGCTTTGGCACCGATGGCGGGGCAACGCTCCGGCATTCGCGTTTACGGCGAGCAGCGTGGAGCGGCGCTCGCGGACTTCGATCGCGACGGTCGGGTGGACCTCGTCGTGACTCAGAACGGCGCGGAAACAAGGTTGTACCGGAACGCAGGCGCGACCCCCGGACTTCGCGTCAGGCTGCGTGGCCCGGCGGCCAACCCTGACGCGATCGGTGCCAAACTGCGACTGCGCAGCAGCCGCGGGCTCGGACCCGTGCGCGAGATCCAGGCCGGTTCCGGGTACTGGTCACAGAACGGCGCCGTGCAGGTAATGACATTGCGCGAGCCGGTGCTGGCCGTCTGGGTACAGTGGCCAGGGGGCAACACAACGGAGACGCCGGTGCCCGAGGGTGCGCGGGAGTTCGTGATCGCCCAACCCTAGCTTTCAGCGCCGGCACCCGCCTGACGAGGTGGGTGCTTACGTTATGGCGCCGACCTGGTCCAGATTACGATCACTCCGCACGCTGCGTTCGATCCGGTGAACTCGGCCGGGGCGTCCGAAGATCCCGTGTAGACTTCGAGTCCCTGAATGTCGTGCACCGGGGTTTCCGGACCAAACGACCGGACGAGGTTGCCGTCGACGTAATACTCGGGCGCGCACCCCCGCTGCGCGCGCGACATCTGGATGATGCAGCGGCCTGCCTGACAATCGGATCGCACACCGCGCATCCCGCGGACGAGGTCGGCCAGGTTGGACGCGCCCCGCTTCTCGATCTGCTCGCGGGTGAGGTAGCGTCCCCGGCCCGTCTCCATGCGACGGAGAAAGTCGTCGAACCGGCCGCCGTTGGTTCCGGTGTACTCGACTGAATCCTCGACGACCACGCGCTCCAACGGTTGAGCCGCCCGCTCCATCTCGAAACGAAACCGGCTCACGCGATCCGCATGAACGGTGATTTCAGCGTCGATGGGCGCGAAACCGAGCGCCCGCACCGCGATCCCTGCCTTTCCCGCCGGTACGCCGGCGAAGCTGAAACGCCCGGCCGAATCGGTGGTGGCCGCGGCGTACGACCCCTGGAGCTCGAGCCGGGCGCCGGCAATGGGCTGGCGAGACTCCGCGCCGATAACGACGCCAGAAACCAGGGTACTCGGTTGCTCCTGAGCCGCGACGGACGCCATCGATAGTGACAGCGCCAACCATGGCCCAACCAACACACGCACGACACGCACTGGCATCGCGCCCTCCAGCTGAGGCCGGCGCCGGACCGGGGTCCGGCACCCTTTGAAGCATCCACCCGGGGAAGCTGCCGGTCAAGATCCTCACTGTGACGGTGACACGATACGCGGGGTGACTGGTGTGATCCACCATGCTTGCAATATTTTGACACACCTAGCAGAATGGTGGCTACCGGGAAAGTCCCGCCGCGCACGGTCTCGTCGGTTCTTCCCCCATTTGCTCCTGCAGCGCCCGCCGACCTCCCCGGCCAAGCGCTGTCCGATCCCCGTTTCCGAGCGCAAGGGACGCCGCAGACACGATCCTCCGGGGCTGACGAACCGCCCCCTCTCGAAGATGTGCAACTCGTTCGTCGTTGTCTTCGACTTCAGGAGGAGGACTCCTTATGAAAGTTATCAGGTTCGCACCAGCGTCCGCCCTCGCGTTCGCTGCGGTGCTCTGTCTCGTGGCCGCATCAGGCATCGATGCTCAGGCGGTCATCAGCGGCAGAGTCACCGGAGATCAGGGCCAGCCTTTGGGCGGCGCCAACGTCTACATCCAGGAGCTCGGCCTAGGCGGCGCGACGACCGAGGCCGGCAACTACGTGCTCACGATAGGCGACCGAGCGCGCGGACAGACCGTGACGATCGTCGCCCGGTATATCGGCCACCGGCCGGACCGGCGGGAGATTCAGCTCACGCAAGGCAATCAAACGCAAAACTTCACGCTGGCGCGCGATCCGATCCAGCTCGATGAAATCGTCGTCACCGGTACGGCCGATGCGACCGACACCCGCAAGACGACATTCTCGGTAGGCACGGTGAACGCCGACCAGCTTCGCGAAGTGCCCGGGGTTTCGGCACTCGATGGATTGACCGGCAAGGTGGCTGGAGCGCAGGTGCTCTCGGGCTCCGGCGCGCCTGGCGAGGAACCGTCAGTTAAACTTCGCTCGGCGACCAGCCTGACCGGAACGCAGGATCCGCTGATCATCGTCGACGGCACGATCATGCGCGCCAGTCTCGCCGACATTTCGTCCGAGGACATCGAGCGCATTGAAGTCGTCAAGGGCGCGGCGGCGTCATCGCTGTACGGCTCCGATGCAGCAAACGGCGTCGTGCAGATCTTCACCAAGCGAGGCGCGAACCTCGCCGAGGGGGAGCTGTACTTCTCCTTCCGAAACGAGTACGGGCGGTCGTATCTACCGAAGCGCATTCCGATGTCCGGCGCACACGCCTATCAAGTGGACGCGACTGGTAACTATGCTCGTGCCGCTTGCGGTGCACCCGATCCGGCCGACTGCCCTCGCGTACCCGAGGCGGATGGAATTGCCGACAATCCGTATGTGGTGAACCGCGACCATCAGGATGAGGCCCTTCGCAGCGGCGAGTTCTTGACGAACTACCTCTCGGTAGGACAGCGTCGCGAGAATACGAACTGGAATGCGTCGTTCCAGAACACCGGGCAGGAAGGCGTACTTTCCGGGCTGGATGGATACAACCGGCGCAACTTCCGGATGAACCTCGACCAGATCGTCAACGACAAACTCGACTTTTCGTTCGGCGCGTTCTACGCGCGGTCCGACAATGACGAGACGACCCAGGGCCCGGGCTCTCCGTTCTTCGATCTGACGTTCGTCGAGCCTGACGTCGACCTGCTCGCGCCTAACCCGGACGGATCGCCTTTCCGGGCGCAGATTCCCGACCGTATCGCCAATGCGGCCAATCCCCTGTATTCGCTGCACAACATCGACATCACGACGGATCGGCAGCGGTATACCGGCTACGGCAAGGCTCGCTATCGTCTGCTCGAGTGGCTGACGGCGGAGGGCAACTTCAACTATGACAGCGAATCGGAGACGTTCAAGTCGGTCACGCCTCGCAACTTTCTCGATCCGCTAGGTGTCCCGACGGACGGCGGCATCCAACAGATCTCGCTGCAGGGGCGCAACTGGAATGGCGGTGGAACGTTGACGAGCCAACTGCAGTTCGGCGAGGTTCGCAACACGACGCGCGCCGCTCTCGTCGTCGAGGATCAGCAGCTGAACGTTCTCGATGTGGCGTCGGGGGGATTCACCGTCGTGCGCGTGCCGGAGTTCACTGCAGCGGATCCGGCGAGCATCGTTCCCACGTCAGGCACCTTCCCGATCCGCAGCCGCAACTCGTATCTCGTCTCGACGTTCGACATCAGGGATCGCTACATCATCGACGGGCTTGTGCGCCGCGACCAGTCCTCGCTCTTCGGAGCCAACAACCGCGACGCGACCTACTACCGCGCGTCGGGCGCCTGGCGCGTCACGGAAGACTTTCAGCTTGGCGGCATCGATGAGCTGAAGCTGCGCGTCTCGCGGGGTACGGCGGGGCTGCGACCACCGTTCGATGCGCAGTACGAGGCGTTCACCATCATCGGCGGCTCCCCATCGAAAGTGCGGCTCGGCAACCGCGAACTGAAGCCGGCGCATTCGACCGAAACGGAGTTTGGATTCGACCTCGAGGCGTTCGAGCGCTTCACTGCGGAGTACACATACGCGACGAAGGTCACCAAGGATCAGCTCCTCGAGATACCGCTGTCGGCCGCCACCGGCTACCTGACGCAGTGGCGCAACGACGGCACACTCGAGGGCAAAACGCACGAGATCGCGCTCGGCTTTCTCGCCGCGAACGCCGCAGACTTCGTTTGGCGACTCAACGTCGCGGCAGATCGCACGCGGCAGCGGGTGACTGAGTTGAGCGTCTCGCCGTTCCGCACGGGACCGAACGTTGGCGCCGAGGCGTCGGAGAACGTCCGGATGTATCGCATTGCGCCTGGGGAGAAGTTCGGTGTCATGTATGGCTCGCGCACGGTCCGGTCGATCGACCAGCTCTACGACGATCCCGCCAAGTCGGCGCTAGCGGGCGCCGGGCAGATGTGGAGCCGGGATTCAGTCGTCGTGAACGAGGAGGGCTACGTCGTGCGCCGCGATCAATGGCGGACGGCGGGCGAAACGCCTATCAAGTATGTGAATGCCGACGGCGAGAGCGTTGTGGAGATTGGGGATGTGAATCCTGATTTCAGCGCCAACTTCAACACGTATCTCAATTACAAGTCGTTTGCCGTCAGCGCGACGATGAACTGGGTGCAGGGGGGCAACATCTACAACTTCACCCGGCAGTGGCCGTTCTTCGAGAACCGCGACCGCGTGTACGATCAGCAGAACAAGCCTGCGGAGGAGCGGAAGTCGCAGTCGTACTACAACTTCTTCTACAACTCCATCGACCCGATCGACTTCTTCGTCGAGGACGGCACGTTCGTCAAGTTGAAGGAGTTGGCGGTGAACTACTCGCTGCCGTCGTCGATGATCGCCCGGCTTCCCGGAGGAAGGTTGAGCTCGGCGAAGGTCGGTATCATTGGTCGCAACCTGCTGACGTTCACCGATTATTCGGGGTACGATCCGGAAGTGGCGGGGCTGACGGGTGACCCGTTCTCGTTCAGGTTCGATGGGTTCTCCTATCCGAACTTCCGCACGTTCACGTTCGTCGTCGATCTCGGTTTCTAGGCCGCGCGAACCCTCTGATGAACAGGATGCTATGCATAACATACAGGGCATGAGTCGAGGGCTCGCGGTCGCGGCGCTGCTGGCGCTGTCGGCCTGCGTGGAACTCGACGTGGCGAACCCCAACGCGCCGGACACCGAACGCGCACTGTCCGACGGGCCATCAGTCGCGGCGGTGCTCACCGGGACCTATCGCGTGTGGCTCAACACCACACAAGGGATGGAATCGGCAGGACCGCTCACCACGATGGCGGATTCATACTCCGCATCGTGGAACAACTTCAACATGCGGATCTACTCCTCAGAGCCGCGCCATGAGTGGGAGAACACTACTGCATCGTCAGCGGTGACCGCCATCGAGCATCGGTGGTACGGGTATTACTCGGCGTTGTCCTCGGCGAACGATGTGCTGGTCGCAATCCGAGATCGCGATATCGAGGTGAACAGCCCCGAGGATACCAGGATGTCGGAAGCGGGCGCGCTGCTCATGCAGGGCATGACGCTCGGCTACCTCGCGCTGACTTACGATCGAGCGTTTATTGCCATCGAGACCTCCGATCTCGAGTCGCTCGAGTTGAGCGACCGTGCAGAGGTGCGCGATGCCGCGCTCGCAAGGATCGACGAGGCAATCGCGATCGCGAGCGCCAACACCTTTACTACGCCGTCCGGTTGGACGAACGGCATATCCTTCTCTAACGAGGAATTCGCTCAGCTTGCGAATTCGTTCGCGGCGCGGCTCCTCGCCTACTACCCGCGCGATGCTGCCGAGAACGCGGCCGTGGACTGGAGCCGTGTCACTTCCTACGCGTCCAATGGGATCAGCTCCGGGACACCGTTCAACTTCGAGTTCCGGGGTGATGGTTGCGTCTCCTGGTGTGACGAGCTCAAGCTTTGGAGCAACGATATATCTACCGAGCGTATGGACACGCGGGTTGCGAACCTTCTAGATCCAGGCACTCAGCAGCATCCGTGGCCTAACCCGAACGGGAATCCGCCGCCGAACTCGCCTGACGATCGACTGGGCGACGGCAGTTGGGCCGGGCCGGCGCAGCAGTCGCCATTCGGCACCATTCCGGCGACCGCGAACGCCGGAACGGATTACGCGTGGAGCAGCCAAGCGATATTCAGACCGGCGCGCGGGCAGTACCACCAGAGCAACATCGGCCAGATCCGCTACGAGTATGCCGGCTTCACCGACCTCGCCGGCACCGGCGGTGGGTTCGGGACGGTGCCGCAGATGCTTGCTGCGGAGAACGATCTGCTGTGGGCAGAAGGGCTCATTCGCAGCGGCGGCGATCTGACGCTCGCGGCAACGCTGATTAACAACACGCGCGTGGGCCGCGGCGGTCTTCCGCCGGTATCGGCAGCGAGCGGAGTGCCGGCGCTTCTTGACGCACTTCAATATGAACAGGACATCGAGCTTCCCGGCACCGACGTGGTGTTTTACAACCGCCGGCGGATCGATGGGCTGCAGCCGCTAACGCCGCGGCACATGCCAATCCCGGCAAAGGAGTTGGGCGTGCTGCAGCTGGAGTTGTACACCTTTGGCGGCGCCGGCAATCCTGAGATGAAGCGCTCCGGCGGCGCCTTACGCGGCGATGTCAGGAATGTGCACGAGATCTACGAGGCTCTCGATCAGGTCCGCCGGTCGCGGATGCTTTCGGGGCGCGTGCACTAGTCGGTTGCGGTTTGGCTTCGTACGAATCGGGCGCTCCCATTTTGGGGCGCCCGACTCGTTTCCGGGGTCGGCGTGGGGCTGAGACGCTGTCGGACGCCCGAACGGATCACCTTTGCTGGCGCATGGCGAGAGTCGTTGACCGCAGATCGCTAGCCACAACGAACATCACGCGATGGTCGGGACTGCAACACATTGACCACGGAGGACACAGAGGACACGGAGGAGATTGATGCGACGATTGACTACACATTCGCAGTCAACGCTTGCCTAACGTTCGCCTCCTATCGTCGTGGCATTTTTTGCCGACTTTTCTTTGTTTGTTCCTTGCTTTTCCTCTGTGTCCTCTGCGTCCTTATAGTTGGTCCACCCCTTGTCACGGCGAGTGCAGAGACGCTGTTTCGAGTGCAACTTTGCGAGTACCTGTCACGCCCGAAGCGAGGCAGAGGAAGGGGTACGCACCACCCGGCTACGACTGACTGCGTCCCTTCGTCCCAACGAATTCGCAGAGCCCGACGAGCCGGATGGTGCGCTTCGGTGAAACGAATCCTCAGATGCCGACCTGTCAAGTCAAGGTCTCCTATAAGACTTACGCACTCCGAAGCGCGGC
>JBGTNB010000425.1:0-3230 GCA_041743285.1 Gemmatimonadaceae bacterium | reverse complement strand
GGCCGTGACCTGCTCGTTGGTCTGCGGATAGAGCTCGCTGAGCCGCTGCATGATCGTCTTGAGCTCGGCGTCGGCAGCGAGGATCGTCACGCCCGGGGCCAGACGCCCGATCACCGTTAGGAAATCCGACCGGCGCCCAGGTCCATCTTCGGCCACATTCAGCGGTGCATAGACGTCGCGATGCTCTCCGGCACGGAAGCCGGCCGGCAGCACTCCAATGATTTCCCAAGCATTGCCGCTGACGCGCAGCGACTGCCCAACGACATCGGGGCGTCCGCCAAATCGCCGCTGCCAGAGCTCGTAGCTGATCAGTAGCCGCTGGAATTCTCCGCGCTCCTCCTCCGCGGTAAAGCTGCGTCCGAGAATCGGTGAAACGCCCAGCGTGCGGAAGAAATCGGCGGTGACGACGGCGGCTGGGACGCGCTCGGGCTCCTGGTCACCGTCGCCGCTCAGACCGAACGACGAACTGGCGAGCGCCGACATCGACGAGAACGACTTAGCTTGCTCGCGCCAGTCGAGGAAGTCAGGCTGCGACGACACCTCGCGTCCGAAAGCCGGCAGCACCGTCCAGGCCATGACTAGCCGGTCGGGGTTGGCGAACGGCAGGGGCCGGAGCAGGACGCCGTTCACTACACTGAAGATCGCGCTGTTGGCGCCGATGGCGATGGCGAGAGTGGCGATGATCAGCAGGCTGAACGCGGGACGCTTGATCAGGGCGCGGAGTGCGTAGCGGAGGTCGGACATCGCGGGATGAGGGAAGAGGGATGCGGGACGCGGGGAACGAGGCCCGATGGGTGATTGGGTCGTGTGCGCGGGTCATGAACTTTCAAACCTGGACGCTCAGATGTTGCGCTACCTTCTAGCGAAGCCCGCGGCCGCGTTCGCACAACCCGCATCCCGCGTCCCGCGTCCCGCAACCCTCAGCTCTCCATCCACCCGTCCCGCAGCCTCACGACACGGCTGCCGTAGGCAGCGTTGACCTCGGAGTGCGTCACTTGCACGATCGTCGTACCCTGCTGGTTGAGCGTCGTGAACAGCTCCATTATCTCGCGCCCCTGATCGGAGTGCAGATTACCCGTTGGCTCGTCGGCAAGGATGAGCGCTGGTTTGGCGATGAGCGCGCGAGCGATGCCGACCAGCTGCTGCTGACCCCCGGAGAGCTGTCGTGGGTAGAGCCCCTTTTTGCCGACGATACCAAAACGGTCGAGAGTATCGGCGACGATTGCCTCACGCTCGCTCTTCTTCACGTTGCGGTACGACAGCGGTACATCGAGGTTCTCGGCGACGGTCAGGTCATCGATCAGATGATACTGTTGAAAGACGAAGCCGATGTGACGCCGGTTGAGTCCGAGCCGCTCCTTTGGCGGGAGCGCATGCACCGGTTGGCCGGCAAAGTAATACTCTCCCGTCCATTCGGCGTCGAGCATGCCTAACACAGCGAGCAATGTGGACTTGCCCGCTCCCGACGGCCCCATGATGCTGAGAAAGTCGCCGGGATGAATGTCGAAGGCTATCCGCCGCAGCACGAACTGCCGGCCGCCGGCGACGGCGTACGATTTCTCTACGTCGCGCAGTGAGACGAGCGGCGTATTCGGCGCCAGCGGAGCCTCGTCCGGCATCGGGACGGCGACCGAACGTCCGGTGAACAACGATCTGAGAGACGACATTCAGTACTCCGTTCAGGACTCGGTCGTCGGCGGGGACTTGGCCGCCGCCAGTGAAACGCTACTGTCACCACAAGCCTTCGCCCTGCCTGACTCATCCGGTGCGGCGCGGCGGCGCGCGAGCCGCTCCGGCGCCGGAGTAGCTGGGGGGGCGGTGAAGGTCTTGGCATCCGCAGGCGGCGAAGGGTCGCGCTGACCGGATATGCCGATTGCCGCAAAGTAGTCGGCAGTCAGTCCAATCGTATGAGGAGGCACGGTGCCTTCCGCGTTGGGTGCGGCAATACGCGCGATGGCCAACGCAGGATCGGGCTCGCCCCGCCGCGTCATTCCCGTCGCCGCCACACCGGCGCTGAGAGCCAGCACGGTGGCCAGTGCCACCGCGCGCAACTGGGATTTACGGATCGAACCTATCGAGTTGAGACTCATCTGGTTCACTCGGTCCGGAGGCTTATCGTGGGGCTGAGGGGCTGAGCCGCGCGGCGCGCACGGCAGGCACCACGCTGGCAACTACCGCCACGATCGCTGGAAACAGGGGAATGCTCACGAAGAGCGGAGCGCGAAGCGGAGGTCGGAGAGGAAGGTTTGCATCAGGAGATCGGAAGGGGAGATGCGAGAAGCGAGATGCGAGAAAATCTGTTCGCGTCGGCACCGGCAGTCATTACTCGAGCAGATACTCCTCGCACCCGCATTTCGCCCCCGGACCCGATGCGAGGAAGAAGACGAAGCTCCCTTCTCGCATCTCGCATCTCGCATCTTCTATCCCGATTCTAGGTGCGACACGGCGTCCCGTCAGTGCACGTCGTGCACGTCGAATCCGCTCTGCTCCAACTCGTCCGCCGAGGCACCGCTTTCGTCGCGAACTACCTGGCCATCGAACAAGTGCAGCGTCCGCTCGGCGTGGCGGGCATAACGCGGATCGTGCGTAACCATGCAGATCGTGGCGCCCTCGCGATGCAATTCGGCGAGAAGGCCCATTACCTGCTCACCGTTCCGGGAGTCCAGGTTTCCCGTTGGTTCGTCGGCAAGGAGAATCAACGGCTTGCCGGCGATAGCCCGTGCCACCGCGACGCGCTGCTGCTGACCGCCCGAGAGCTGCGAGGGATAGTGCTTCATGCGATGTGACATTCCAACGCGCTCGAGAGCTTCCTGCACGCGCTGGCGGCGCTCGCTGGAGGCCATCCCGCGATAGGTAAGCGGAAGCTCCACGTTCTCGTATACAGTCAGGTCCCCGATCAAATTGAACGCCTGAAACACGAATCCGATTTCGCGGTTGCGAATGCGGGCCCGCTCCGACGGCGACAGCGAGGCCACCGGCTTGCCATCGAGGAAGTACTCGCCGCCGGACGGCGTGTCGAGCAATCCGAGCAGGGAGAGCAACGTCGTCTTTCCGCAGCCGGAAGGGCCGGCGATGGCGACGTACTCGCCTGCATTGATCTGCAAATGCACGCTTGCGAGGGCGTGCGTCTCGACTTCATCGGTGAGGAACACCTTGCTCACACCGTCGAGCTTGATGAGCGAAGCCTGCGCTGTCTCCATGACGATCTCCTGATGGGTGGCCGGGCGGCC
>JBGTNB010000424.1:0-7029 GCA_041743285.1 Gemmatimonadaceae bacterium | reverse complement strand
CTAACGCTTGAACTGAGCCGCGGGGCGACCAGGGCAGGGTCTGGACCGGTGTACGGTCGTCGGTCGCCCCGTCGGCTCCAGTGAACCGTTATGCCGCCGGCTCATGGAGCTTGCGCACAATGATAATAAGCCTTGTTCTTCCATCGTCGCTCTGGAGCTCATCATGATGCTCATGAAAATCCGGGTCGACCGTCGTATCGAGTTCGGCGAGGCCGAGAAAGTAGCGTCCGAGGGCACGGTAGTCGGCGCCTGTACCCCAAACGTTGACTTGCAAGCTGACGTCGAGCGAACCCTCGTGCGGAGCAGGTGCCATGGTACCATCATCCTGCTCGAGCTCACGGAGAACGTTGAAGCCGAAGCGACTGCCCAGGACGGGGCTTGCTACGCCACCGCGAAAAACGCCCGTTGGCTGCTCAATAACCTTCCGCGAGCCGAGGAACTCGAGTTCGATAGTGACGGACTTTTTTGTGGTCAAGATAAGTATCTAGGTCGAGTGGCTCTGTCAGAAAAATGGTCTACCACGTGCTCTATGTCGGCATAACGCGGATTGAACTGCCCTGTATAAAACGTTTAGAAATGCGTGTAGCGCCACCATAACGCTCGGCAGCCCCCGCCGCAACTCGACCCAAGTCCCCACACCACCCCATTTTATACAAGGTCCCCCCACGCACGCCTAAACGAATTAGCACGCGAGGCACGCTGCCCTAATCCCCCGCGTCCTCAGGCATGCCTCGCCAACGACGTACCACTGACCCACTCGGAAACCGCCGCAAAGTGTCCAGAGGACTCCTCACCCCGAGTCCACCCCGCTTCACAACGTGAGTGTAGGCCATCGTCGTCGACAAATCACGGTGGCCAAGCAACTCCTGAATCGTGCGGATGTCGTAGCCCTCCTCCAGAAGATGCGTCGCGAAAGAGTGGCGCAGCGTATGGCAGCTGGCTCGTTTCGTCACCCCCGAACGAAGTACGGCCGCTCGCATTGCGCGCTGCACCGCGCTTTCGTGGAAGTGATGCCGGCGCTCCACTCCGGTCGCCCGCTCCCGATACCGGCGCGTCGCCGGAAATACCCATTGCCATCCCAGCTCACGCGCCGCCGACGGATACTTGCGCGCCAGAGCGCCCGGAAGCGCCACGGAACCCGCTCCTTCAGCCAGATCGGCCGCGTGAAGCTTCCGCACCGACGCGACCTGTATTCGCAGCTCGTCGACCAGACTGGAGGGGAGCGGTGTCCGCCGATCCTTCGCACCTTTCCCGCTCCGAACGGTTATCTCCGAATTCTCGAAGTCGATGTCCTTGACCCGCAGCGACAAGGCCTCGAGCAGGCGAAGGCCCGCTCCGTACAGGATCAGGCAGACCAACCGTGAGGTGCCTTGGAGTCCGCTCAGTACCAGCTCGACTTCGTTTGGACTCAAAACCACCGGCACTTTGGGAGGTGTCTTGGCCGCCGCTACCAATTCCATGAACGGGAGCGGCGCGTGCATCACTTCCCTATACAGAAACAGGAGCGCGGCGCGCGCCTGGTTCTGAGTGCTCGCGCTAACCCGGTGCCGCGTGGCCAGATCGGTCAGGAACGCACGCACTGCAGGGCCACCGAGGCGCTCCGGGTGCACATAGCCGTTGAAGCGCACGAAGCGCTTCACCCATCCGGTGTACGCCTCCTCGGTGCGCCGGCTGTAGTGCCGCAGCCGAATTTCGCGGCGCAGCCTCTCCAGCAGCTTGGGACGCTGATTGGCTCCTCTTGCCCCTTTTGTGGGTAGGCGAGAATCCCCTTCCGCTGGGGTCGCTGCTGCTCTCGCACCCCCCGGTTTCCGACTCGCGAGTTCGCCGGCGTGGCTGGGATCCGCCGTTTCGAGCCGGTGTGCGGCAACTCGCTCGAGCTCATGGGCAGTGCTGAAGTGAGCGACTTGGTCTGGTTTCAATCCCTCGACACCATGGCGATTCAAATCCGCTGTCGACGTTGGCAGTCCAGAATGGTCCGCTCGCGCCTCAACTCTACCAGCATTGCATTGCGCATCGGTGCAAAGCCACCCTGACTCGCTGACCGATCGGCCATGCCGGCCGAAGCCTGAGTCCGCTGATTCAGCGCGACGTTGATCCACTTTGCCACCTCGATCCACCATCGGGCCATTGCAGCTAAGCACTGTACCCCCCACTCTCGCACTCGCACTCGGTACTCGCAGCCTCAACCGAAGCCACCAACTCGCCGCGCTTTTCACGGCGCTAGGCAGAGGCCGTCCGCCGGAGGCGATGGCGGCGCCGAGTGCTACGCTCACTTCCCGTTCAGCACCGGTGCGAGCGTAACAGCCGGTCCCCCACTATCGCTCTTGACGAATCTCCCCGTCGGGAGTATCCTGGCGACCCCACTTACTCCGTAAAAATACCGGTTAGGTACGAGACCTCGCTGCCGCCCGCCGCGCCCCGCGCGTCAGGCTCCGTTCGTATCTCGACCGCCTCATTCCATTCCCCCCTCCTTTCGGCACCCCGGCCGCGAGGCCGGTCCGCAAAGTCACGGGTCTCCTTCGAGACGGCCGGGCTACCGAAGAAGGCGCTGTCGGCGCCCGCCGGCGTTACCACCGTATTAAAGGAGTCACCAATGAAGCAATGGAAGCTCACTTCTCTAGCCCTGGCAGGCGCGGTCGGCCTTACCGCCTGCTCCGATACCCTTCCAACGGAGCCACGAGCGGAACTGCACGATCCGGCGAATGCACCTCCCTCAGTGCTCAGAGGGCTCAACGGCCAGTTTACCAGGCTGGCTGAGGAGATCCCGGGCTTCGGTGGCATGTACTACGGCGATGATGGCAAGCTCAACGTCTTCGTCGCCGGAAACGCTACGAGCCCCGCGGCGCTCACCCGGGCGCTCGAGACCAAGCTTCGTGGCGAACTGCTGATCTCGGCCAAGACCGCTCCAGCGGCCAACGAAATGGTCGTGCATCAGGGCGATTACGATTTTGGACAGCTCAGCCGGTGGTACACGGAAATGTGGCCGGTGCTCGGCATGGAAGGGGTAGTCTTTACCGACATCGACGAGGCCAGCAACCGGCTTCGCATTGGTGTCGAGGCCGGGGTATCACAGGGGGAGATTCAAGAGGCGCTCGCAGGGTTCAACGTCCCCGTCGAGGCTGTGAATATCGAGATTACCGAACCGATTGTGCCCCTCAAGGGCAGCACTCTTCGGGAGCGTGTACAGCCGTTCGGCGGCGGCCTGCAGCTCGTTTTCCCCAACCCGATGCCGGGGTTCGTTTCCCTGTGCACATTGGGCTTCAACATTCTACGTGACGCCCCTGGGCGCAGCGTGGACTACTTCGTGACAAACTCGCATTGCACGCTCAACCGCGGCACCGTCGAGAACACTCCGTACTACCAGCAACCCATCGCGCCACTCGATCCCAAGCAGCTCATCGGAATCGAGGTTGTGGATCCACCATTCTTCCAGTGCTCGGCTACTCAGGTGTGTCGCTGGAGCGATGCCGCAATAGCGCGATATGAAACCGCGCGGACTCCGGTCAGGTTCGGCTCGATCTACAGGACCGAGTTCTTCGGTACCAGCGGACCCGGCTCGATCGAGATCGGCGGGAGTAATCCCAACTTCTTCTCGATCACCGATGAGGCGCCGTTTCCGTTAGGCGGCGAAATACTGGACAAGGTCGGGCGGACAACTGGATGGACCCGCGGTCCGGTGATCGGGACGTGCCTTAACGTTGGCATATCGGGACTTCCAAACACGGTCATGCTCTGCCAGGATTTCGTGCTGGCGGCAGTGGGTGGGGGGGACAGCGGCTCGCCGGTGTTCCAGCAGGCCGGCGATTCCAAGAATGCGACTCTGTACGGCATTCTCTGGGGAAGCGGCGGCAACCTTTACGTGTTCAGCGCGATGGAAAACATTCGCCTGGATCTGGGCGACTTCCGCACGCACTGACGGCAGCTCGAGAACTGGGGCGACGACGTTCAACTTCGTGAGGCAAGTCCGTCTCACAACGTTTGCAACCGCCTTACTGTCAGTTGCATCGGCAGGCGGCATCGACTCGCTCGGCGTGTCCGGGCGAGTCGATGAGGCCCTGCCTCGCGAAATCGGATTGGTCGAGATGGTGGTAGAAATCGAACTGCCGTCGAGTGTCAGGATCGGAACGCCGGTTCCCGTCACATTACGAGTGAGAAACACCGGCACCGCTCCGGCAGAGCTCGCTCTGACCGGCCTGCCGATCGCGTTCGACATCTTCGTTGATCGAACGGACAGTACCGAGGTCTGGAGCCGCCTGCATGGCGAGACGATCAGCATGATGCTACAGGTCGCCATCTTGCGGCCTGGCGAGTCGCTGGAGTTCAAGCATGCGTGGGACCAGCGTGACAACGATCGTCAGGCGGTGCCGGCCGGCACGTACTCGGTGCGTGGAAGCCTGGCCACGCCTGACCGGGAGCTCAGGTCGGAACCTCGCCGCCTGGTAATTTCAGGGTAACGCGCGCTGTCCCCGTTTCCCGTTTCCCGTTTCCCGTTTCTCCTTTCCCGTTTCCCTCTCAATGCCGTCCTCGTTATGAACGAGGTTTCAGCAGCCACGTTAGGTGGGCGGGGCGAACGATTCCAGCCGCCAGCACCGGGGGCAGCGGTACGTGACGATGGCCACCTGCGCCTTTCCGCGGAGTCGCAGCCCGCTCAATCGGCTGCGCTCCGGCGCCCCGGCCACCCACCGCGCCTGCTGGCGCCAGGGCATCTCCCCCACCGGTCCGGATGTGCGGTCCACCACGTAGCCAGCTTCCATCCGCCGTCCGCAGCGCGGGCACTCCGGTTGGTCATGTGACATTGCGGGGCTCTTCTCGCGAGGATGCGGTCTCGGCGTTAGGTCGACGGCGATTTCGACTTGCCAATGTGGACGGCCGATTGTGCAACTTGCCGAATTGCGTATTTGCCGACCAGAGGCGCTACGAGCCTCGATTCTGTGCGCATTAGTTGAGTTAACGCAGTTGGAATCCTTCCGACCCCCGACCCCCGACCCCGACCCTCGACCCTCGACCCTCGACCCTCGACCCCCGACTCGCGTCGGGTATTGAGCGCCCGCGCGCGAGGCCCAAGATTGCTAGCATGACATTCTCTCTCCTAAGCGGGCCTGCGTCTCGCGCTCCGGGACCGCCGGCTGCGGCAGCCCGGCGAGCCGATAGCGCCTGTCTCCGGCCAGCCCGGCTCGCGCTATTGCTAGCCGTCGCCATCCCGCTGGCAGTGCCAGCGCAGGCTCGCGTCGAGGCCGAAGGTCGCTATGCTGCCGTTGCGCGCGCGCTGGAGCCGATGATCGAATGGGAGCGGCGCACCAAAGGCATCCCGGCGATCTCCATCGCGCTGGTCGATGATCAGCAGATAGTCTGGGCGCGTGGGTTCGGGCTCGAGGGAATTGCCGACAGCGTCCGGGCGACCGCCGAGACGGTGTACCGCGTCGGCTCGGTGTCGAAGCTGTTCACCGACTTGGCGATCATGCAGCAGGTCGAGCGCGGCACCCTCGATCTCGATGCACCAGTTACCCGGTACCTTCCCGATTTCACGCCGGCGAATCCGTTCGGCACCCCGATAACGCTACGAAATCTGATGTCCCACCGGTCGGGGCTGGTTCGTGAGCCGCCGGCGGGCCACTACTTCGACACGTCAGGCACGACGCTCGCCGCGACGGTGGCGAGCCTTTCTCCCACCACTCTCGTCTACGCTCCAGGTGAACGGGTCAAGTACTCCAACGCCGGAATTGCCGTCGTCGGGCGCGTGCTGGAAGCCACCCAGCGCCGCCCGTTCAGCGACTACTTAGACTCGGCGCTTCTCCAGCCGATGGGCATGCGCCGGTCGGCATTCGTCAGGCGCGCGGATCTGGAGCCGCGTGTGCCTGACGCCTTCATGTGGGGCTACGACTGGCGTCGCTCCGATGCGCCTGTGTTCGAGCTCGGCATGTCCCCAGCAGGGAGCATGTACACGTCAGTACTCGACCTCGGCCGCTTCATGCAGATGCTGTTTGCCGGCGGAACATTCGAAGGCAGGCGGATCGTCTCGCCGGCGACGCTCGACACGATGTGGACGCCGCAGTTCGCCCCCGAGGCGCGCACCGGGGCGGGCATCGGCTTTTTCGTCAGCGAGATGGAAGGGCACCGCGCGGTGGGCCACGGTGGCGCGATATACGGGTTCGCGACGGAGCTGCTGGCGCTGCCTGACGAGAAACTCGGAGTTGTCGTCGTCGCTACACTGGATGGCGCCAACGCGGTGACCGAGCACATTGCCGGCACCGCGCTTCGGGCGATGCTCGCCTCTCGTGAGGGACGCACGCTGGCGATACCCGCTACCACGGCGG
This sequence comes from Gemmatimonadaceae bacterium, assembly GCA_041743285.1. GTDB lineage: Bacteria > Gemmatimonadota > Gemmatimonadetes > Gemmatimonadales > Gemmatimonadaceae > JALZIF01. Next base: position 715 of record JBGTNB010000424.1, on the reverse strand, counting down.
CGCTGACGCCCACCCGCGCGAGATCACTGGCCGGGCGTTATGCTCTGGCCGACCGCAGCTTCGACCTGTGGGCACGGGATACGACGCTGGTTCTCGAATCGCACCGCGGCAACGTGCGCCTGTCGCTGCGCGCTTCAGGTGACACACTGGTAGCCGACGGAGCACTGGCGATCGGTCCGCGGTTCGTCCCCATATCGAATGGCCGGCTGGTCGCCGGCACCGACACCTTCACCCGCCTGCCTGACGCCATACCAGCAGCCGCGCCCGAGCGCTGGCGTCCTCTCATCGGCGACTACGGATGGCCGTTCAATACGCTTCACGTGCTCGAGAAGAACGGCGTGCTCCACGCACTCATCGAGTGGTTCTTCGTCTATCCGCTCACCGAGCAGTCTGACGGGGTGTTCAGCTTTCCGCAGTACGGGCTCTATCCCGGCGAGCAGCTGGTGTTCGAGCGAGACTCGCGCGGCGCGGTAACCGGTGTAAGGGCGGCCGGGATTGTCTTTCCGCGCATCCCGGTCGGCGACCAGGTGAAGATCCAGCCGCGCCGGCCCGTGCCAGAGCTGCTGCGCGAGGCGCGCGCCGCCTCTCCGCCGCGCGAGGCGGGCACCTTTCGCTCACCCGACCTGGTGGACTTGGCGATGGTGGACTCTACCCTCGAGTTCGATGTTCGTTATGCGACGACGAACAACTTCCTCGGCACCGTCTTCTACTCGCA
>JBGTNB010000423.1:0-1955 GCA_041743285.1 Gemmatimonadaceae bacterium | reverse complement strand
TCCATCGACTTGTCGAGGGCGGCGATCGCGGCCTTCCAGTCGCCCGCCCGATACTGTGCGGCGCCGAGTGTGTTCCAATAGTGACCCTCAGGCTTCAGCTCGACGGCTCTCTTGGCCAGCGCGACCGCTTCTTTCGGGTCGCGCAAATTCACTTCGGGGCGCGTGGCCAGGATCCAGGCGAGTGCGTTGTGTGAACGGGGCGAATTCGCTTGGATTGCGATAGCCTTGCGGTACATGGCAATGGCTTCGTCCAGCTTGTTCTGCAGTGACAGAATCTCACCGATGTGCATATGGGCGGAAGCTGTGGCGTTAGGGTGATTGATTTCGATGGCCTTCCGGTAGGCCGCGACGGCCTCGTCCAGCTTCCCCCAGTCGCGCAGGATTGAGCCGAGGTTGATGTAAGCGGGAGCGGCGAGGTTATTTGGATCGAGTTCGATGACCCTGTGGTAGGCGGCGATGGCCTCGGGCATCCTCTGTTTGCGATGAAGTGCAGCGCCGATTGCGAAGTAGACCACGGCGGCGCTGTTCGCGGTCGGAGCCAGTTCGCTGGCCTTGCGGAAGGAGGCGATGGCCTCGTCCAGTTTCCCCTGCTCAAACAGGGCAGCGCCGAGGTTGTGGTGAATAGGGAAGTTTTTCGGATCGGCTTCGGCGGCCTTGCGGTAAACATCGATGGCCTCGTCGGGCCTGCCCCGGGCACGCAGGGCGGTGACGAGATCTTGGATAGCCGAGCCGTATTTCGGATCGATGTCGAGGGCCTTGCGAAAGCTGGCGAAGCCGTCGTCCCACTTCTTCTGGTCGATCAGGGCGTTGCCGAGGTTGTTGTGGGCAAGGGCGTATTTCGGATCGATTTCGATGGCCTTGCGGTAGTGGCGGATGGCCTCGTCCAGTCTCTTCTGATTGTGTAGATTCAGGCCGAGGTTGTTGTGGGCGGCGGATGAATTCGGACGAATGGACACGGCCGCGGTGTTGAATCGAATCGCCCCTTCGTGGTCTTTTTGCACGCTCAGTAAGTAGGCCAGGTTGTGATTGAGCCAGAAATCTCCCGGGTAGACGTACTGGGCCTCCCGCAGAATCCGGAGGGCGGAGTCCGATTGGTTCACTCGCCCGAGGGTGCCGGTCAGGATGGCGACAGTCTCCGGGTGTAGCGCCCGAACGTCGATCGACTCGGTTAGCCGGCGCAGGTCGTCCTGCACCTCGGAGACCGGCCGCCCCCAGGTGGACCGCAGCCGGTCCCGCAGCGGCTCAGGATCGATGCCGCGCGCGACGGCTACCAGCCGCTTCCTGCCAGCCACATCGACCGTTAACACAACTCGTCGGTCGTCCACCCAGGCGTCCAGTGCCGCAGCCAGGGGGATTGCGAGTACCGGGCGAACTTTGAGCCGGTCAATCGACGTCTCGACCGCCAACTCTTCGACGTCCACTCCATACTCGCGGAAGACCCGAGCATATTCCCGGTCCGCGTTGTCGAACTTCCCTTCAACCGACGTCGCCCGCTGCATGCGTATTTGCTCCAACCGGTCGATGAACTCGAGGTCGTTCAGCCGCGCGCGGACGCGCTCGGTGGTCTCCGCGTCGGCCTCGCCGCCGGCCACAGTCGCCTCGGCCCGTCGGGCCGCCGACAGGGCCTCCGCCCACTTCTGCTCGCGCTCCAGCCGGTCAATCTCGGCAAAGATCGAGCCGACCTGCCCGGCCACCTTCGCCTGCCGCTCCCCCTGCTGTCGGGACGCTTCCGCCTCCCGTGCGCCCCGGTCGCGCACCGCCCAGCCGACGCCGCTCCCCATGAGCACGAGGAAGCAAAGCACCAGTCCGGTGACTGCCACGGCTGCCTTGTTCCGCCTGACAAATTTGCGGAACTTGTACGTCACGGACGGCGGACAGGCTTGGACCGGCTCATCCGCCAGGTAGCGCTGCACATCAGCCGCGAAGCCGTTGGCCGTCTCGTAGCGGCGGTTGCG
>JBGTNB010000422.1:0-4575 GCA_041743285.1 Gemmatimonadaceae bacterium | reverse complement strand
GAACAAGATGCCAGACGTCGTTCCGTTTTTGACCTATGAGGACGGCATTGCCGCCCTGGAATGGCTGGCCGAAGTGTTTGGATTCACGGAGACAGCTCGCTTCACGTCCTCCGATGGGAGGCTTTCTCACGGAGAAATGTCGATTGGGGATGGACTAGTCATGTTGGCCAGTCCGTCGCCGGACTATGAAGGCCCCAAGCGACATCGCGACAACTGCGAGATTGCCGCCTCATGGTCCGCTCTGCCATGGATCATTGATGGTGTTCTCGTCTATGTTGAGGACGTCGATGAGCACTATGCTCAGGCGAAGGCCGCAGGAGCCGTTATCTTGTCTGAACCGGAAGATGATAAGCCAGCGCGACGATATCGAGTTGAGGATCTAGAAGGACATCGATGGATGTTCATGGCACGAAACTAGCCCGCGCGCTATTCACAATCGCAACGGGAGTGGAACGGGGTGCCGCCTAACAAAGGGATGGAGCTGACAGGCTCATCCCAGGCGTTAGCTGGACAAGAGCGACAGCCTTGACAGATAGTAACGTGGTGCGTTACTATTTCTGGTGATCAGGAGCTTCGCCGACCGCGACACCGAGCGCTTGTTCCGCCGCGCGCCCGTTCGCCGCTTTCCGGCGGATCTCCGCCGACTCATGCTGCGCAAGCTCGTGGCGGTCGATGCCGCCGAGGCGCTCGACGATCTTCGCGTCCCGCCGGACAATCGACTGGAGAAGCTCAAACGCGATCGCGCGGGGCAATTCAGCATTCGGATCAATGACCAATGGCGGATCTGCTTCCGGTGGACCGGGACCGATGCCGCCGACGTCGAGATCGTCGACTACCACTAGGAGGCCCGCATGGCAACGAAGAAGATGGCGCCAATTCATCCGGGCGAGGTCCTCCTGGGCGATTTCCTTGACCCAATGGGCCTTTCCCAGTACCGGCTTGCCCACGATATCAGCGTGCCGCCGCGCCGCATCAACGAGATCGTGCATGGCAAGCGCGCCGTCTCGGCGGACACGGCCCTCCGCCTGGCGCGATACTTCAAGACCACCGAGCGGTTCTGGATGAATCTGCAAGCGCGGTACGATCTCGAGGTCGAGCGCGATCGGCTCGGCGATCGGCTCAAGAGCGAAGTCACCGTACTGCGTGCGGCCAACTAACGATTCACTGGAGCCTACAGGGCGGCCGACGGCCCTACCCCGGCCAGAGCAACGCCTGGCCGCCCCGCGGTTCAGTTCAGGCGTTTAGACAGTCGCACAACACTCGCGGTGCTTGATGAAACCTTTCCGAGATTCGATTGTCCTGCTGGCGCTTGGCGCGCTCACCGCCTGTGCTCAAGGCGGGAGTTCCGACTCGTCCGCGACGCCGCGTAAGCCGATCTTCCGCTACGTGCAACTCAACACCGGGCGCGTGCATCTCGCCGAACAGCTCCCGGCGAGCGTGCGGGCCGCGGCCGCGGTAGCTCCGGGCGACACTATCGTGCCCTTACCGCGCGGGTCGTTTACCGGTGCGGAGCGAATCACTTTGCACCTCAATGCCGATGGGTTCCTGAGGGGTGCGGTCTTCGATTACGCAACGCGCATCGACTTCGAGGCGCTGCTCCGAGAGTATGACTCACTTGGGGCGCCCACGCGTTCCCAAGCGCAACGTCAAGGCGAAGAGCCAAGTGACATAGTGACCTGGCAGGACACTCGCTCGACGTTCCGACTTCGGCGGGATCCGAACCGGAGCGCGTGGACTGTGCGGGGGGAGTTGTGGGACCGGGCGCTATCGGAGAGAGTGCGCTAGAGGCACTGTCTAACGAGACGCGCCGACAGGCGCGGCGGGGTAGCCGCCGCTCGCAGCGGCCTTACGATGATAGGGAGAGCGTGCCGCCGCGAACGGCGACAATCATGAAAGCGCCTGCAGCTGAACTTGGGCGTTAGGCCGACACGAGCTTGTGCTACTTCAGTCGGTCAAGCGCACGGGTGAGCGTGTCGTGCAGGCCGGCCTTACACACGGATCGCCTCGCGGAGCGCCGCCGAGCGCACGGGCTCGCGCAACGCCGCTTCGGTCATGACATCGACGCGGCATCCCAGGACCCGCTCCAGGTCCGCCTCCAGCCGCGCCAGATCGAGATAGAGCGACATTCGGCACGCTGCAAGTCGCGCTATGCGGCCGAGCGCTTCGACCGCGGCTTCGGCGTGGTTCGCGCGGCAGACAGCAGTGCTTCCGGATGCGTGGCAGCGATACGTAGCAAGACTTTGGCGGGCCCCTCGGGCTCGCGCCGGTGCTGTTCCCAGTTCTGCAACGTATCCACGCTGATGCCGAGCAGTGCGGCGAATTTGGCCTGACTCAGCTTGAACGTGCCCCGGAGCGTCGCCACATCTAGCTCGTCCGTGAGCAGGTCTGCCGCCCGAGTCACTCGGGATGGTTTCCGGCGGCCCGCCTGGATCTCCTTCATTTGCTTCACGCTCTCCACGAGCTCGTCGAACAAGTCCTTGCGCATAGGTCTGCTCCTTGGTCAGTCGTCCGCGATCAGCTTCCGTAGCGTTCGCAGTTCGGCGGGCGTCAGGTCGCTCCGCACGTTCTTGGGATAGAGGAAGACGAGGAAGATCTGTCCCATAGCCGACTTCCAGTAGTAAATCACGCGCATCCCACCGCGCTTCCCGCGTCCAGGTAGCTTCCACCGCACCTTGCGGAGGCCTCCGGAGCCAGGGATCAGGTCGCCCGCGTCGGGGTGGAGAATCAGAGAGAGCTGGAATTCACGATATTGCTCATCCGAGAGCGCGGCTTGCACCTGTTTGGTGAACACCGCAGTCTCAATGAGTTCCATATGTAGGCATTATACGCCAGCGGCGTATGACTGTCAATGGTCCACCGGCCGCTCTAACGAGGAGCTGCCCTTGTCAAAGGCGCTACTGTGGCAGCCGCTTCGCGGCTGCATTTGATCGATGCCTTTGCAAGTGAGCTCGGGCGTTAGGCAGCAACAACCAATTGAACGGGTCTAGGTTTGGCTTCGCGACTTTTTCCGTCCGGCACTACCTTCAGTTCGCAGCGAACCTCGCATAGAGTTTCTTGGCGAACAGGACGGCGTTGCCGAGAGGCAACTCAAAGCGCTCCTTGTCGGGACCCTAAAGCGTTTCCGTCCGTTGCTCTCGCCTACCTCGCCCGAGTGGGCTTTTAGCCAGCTGGGACGGCCCAGTGTTGCGATAGGCCTCGCCGCTGAGCGTCCCACTCCACTGGTCGTGCGCGAGATCGGCGCCCTTTCAAAGCCCTATTTGCCGGCGACACATCTGTCGATATCATATTCCTGTCATACGAGCAAAGGGTGGACATAGCGCGTGTGCGCGGCCTTCTATTCGCGAGCGCAGTAGCCACCTCCCCAGCAACTGGAGGTCGTGATCGTGTCATGCAATCGGGAGCGGGCTTCAGACTTGGTCCTTGCACTCATGCAACTCACCATTCATGAGGGCGTCCGAACCTGGAAGAGCTGCGACTGGGAACTAATGAACGATCTTTTCGAGCGCGGCTACATTTCCGATCCGCGGAGCAAAGCTAAGTCGGTTGTGCTCACTGAGGCGGGAATGGATCGTAGTCGCGACATGTTCGAGAAATACCTCACGCCTGCTGCATAACGATTCTTTGTAGCCGACGGGCGGTTTTCGGATGCTCGCTTCGCTCTCACTTATTTGATCTGCCCGCAGCTCAGTTCAGGCTTTATTCATCAACAGAGGCACTTTGCCGGGGAAGTCGCTTGCCTTCAGTTTCCAAGTCATGTCCAAACTCGCGTTCGACTACCGCAGCTTGAGTGTCGACGAGCGACTGCAGCTCGTCGGCGATATCTGGGACAGCATCGCCGACGAGGCTCACGCGAGGCCCGAACTCCTTCCGCTGAGCGACTCTCAGAAAGCGGAATTGGATCGACGGATTGCCGAATACGAGGCAGACCCCTCTACCGGCATCCCGATGGAGCAGGCGCTTGACGGCATTCGCGCGCGGTTTCGCCGCTCCTAGCCACTCCGGATGAGCACGCACGCGCGACGACGCGTTGTCTGGTCGTCTGCGGCAGAGATCGAGATCGCTGAAGCGGCGTAGCTTGCCACCACGTGCCCGTGGAGGTCCAGTCGCCGCTTCATATCAACTCAGTTCAAGCGTTGAACTAGACCGCTTCGCGGTAGTGACATGCGAGGGACAGCTGAGTGTGGCTGTCCCTGCTGTTTCGTGAGGGCAGGCGTTAGTGTCAGAGCGATTCCACGGTGCTGGGGGGTTCTCTAACTCTGAGGCAGACGTGTCCGCTCTCACGCTCATCGATCGGATGCGCAACGAACATGCAGTTACTCGGGCTCGCGCCGCGTTCCCAGAAATCGTACCTGGACGCAGTCAAGTCACTCGCCAAGTTCTGCGGTCGGCCGCCTACCGAGATGGATACCCTTACCGAGGAGGAACTGCGCGCGCTCTTCCTGCATCTCGTCACCGAGCGGAAAGCGGCCCGCGGGACGGTGACCATCTCTCGTGGCGGGATTCGCTTCCCGGTCGAGACGACGCTCAAGCGCACATGGCCGATTCTCGACCTGCTCCGTGCTGATCCGCACTACG
>JBGTNB010000421.1:0-2216 GCA_041743285.1 Gemmatimonadaceae bacterium | reverse complement strand
CATGGCGCGTTCGTGAGCGCTTGGTCCCGCTCGACCGGCCTGTTCTGCTAGGAGTCATCAACGTCACCCCTGACAGCTTCAGCGACGGGGGTGACTTTGTTTCGCCCGATGCCGCACTGCGCGAGGCGGAACGGCTGATCGAGGCGGGGGCGGATTTGCTCGATATCGGCGGCGAATCCACCCGTCCGGGGGCCGAGCCGGTGAGCGTGGCCGAAGAGCTTCGCAGAACGATTCCGGTTGTGCGAGCGGTCCGATCGGGATTTCCGGAAGCGCTGATCTCGGTGGACACGGTCAAGTCGGACGTGGCACGGGCGGCGCTTGACGAAGGAGTGCACGCGATAAACGACGTCTCCGCAACGCGCCTCGATCCGCGAATGGCCGCCGTGTGCGCGGCGGCAGGGGCAGGTCTCATCCTGATGCATTCCAGGGGCTCCGTGTCCGAAATGGCCTCGTTCGCTCACGCGGAGTATCCTGCTGGTGTTGCCGCGGAGATCGTCAGCGAGCTGGCCGCTTGCGCCGCATCCGCTCGCGACGCGGGAGTTGAAGCGGAGTGCATCGTTCTGGATCCAGGCATCGGGTTTTCCAAGCGGAGCGGGCACTCGTTGGCAGCTCTGGCCGGAGTTCCGGCGCTGGCGGCGCTAGGCTATCCGGTGATGGTCGGGGTGTCACGCAAGCGTCTGATAGGCGAGATTACCGGCGTGAGCGAGCCAAGGGAGCGTACGATGGGCACCGTGGGCGTGAACGTGGCGGCGCTGGCGACCGGCGCGCGACTGTTCCGCGTACACGATGTGCGCGAGAATCGTCAGGCGCTTGATGCGGCGTGGGCGGTCCTGCAAGCCGTTTGCGCACCGCCGGCAAACGGCGAATGAGCGCTCTCGATCAGTTCCGGTTACTCGAGTTCGGGTGGCGCGACGCGATCGAGATCGTCGTGGTCGCGTTCGTCATCTATCGCGTGTTGCTGCTCATCCACGGCACTCGGGCCGTGCAGATCCTGCTTGGCATCATTTTTCTGGTGTTCACCTACGCGCTCGCGCTGCTGCTCAAGCTGACGATGATCACCTACATTCTGGGAATCGTCTTCACGTATGGAGCGTTCGCCGCGCTGGTGGTGTTTCAGCCCGAGTTGCGCGCGGGGCTGGCCAAGCTCGGGCAATACCAGTTCACGCGGTTCTTCCGGTCGCTCGACACGAGCCAGGTGGCCGAAGAGATCGCCGGCGCGGTCGAGCGGCTGAGCCGGTCGGGGATCGGCTGCATCATCGCGCTTGAGCGCGAAGTGGCGTTAGGCGATTACGTGCCGTCGGGCGTCCAAATGCAGGCCAAGATATCGGCCGACCTGCTGGCGACGATCTTCACACCGTATTCGCCGCTGCACGATGGGGCGGTCCTCATTCGGGGCGACACGATCATCGGAGCGGGGTGCATTCTGCCGCTTTCGCAGCAGGCGCTCAGCGACCGCTCGCTCGGCACGCGTCACCGCGCGGCCCTGGGTCTGGCCGAGGAAACCGACGCCCGGGTGTTCGTCGTGTCGGAGGAATCGAGCACGATCTCGATGGCGTACGACGGCAAGCTTTTCCGGAACCTGACGGCCCCGCAGGTGCGCGACCTCATTGCCGGCCGCGTTCCGCGCACCACCGCGGAGCAGCCGATCGTTCAGCTTCAAGGCTAGCCTCGCGCGAGGCCCATGCGATCGACTCCGGCGGCCACCGCCACAGTGGCCGGAATCGTCATACTCATCGTCTATTCGGCCACGCTGGCACCGGGACTCACGTTCTGGGATTCCGGCGAACTGATTGCCGCCGTCGAGAGTCTTGGCATTCCACACCCGCCCGGTGTGCCCCTTTATGTGCTTGCCGCGCGCGCGTGGAGCGACGTGCTTCCCGTGCTGTCGCGCGCGGCGGCGATCAACCTGTTCTCGGCGGTATGCAGCGCATTCACCATTGCGGTGATCGCCGCGCTGCTGGTGTCGTGGCTGGATAACCGGTGGATGGCATTCGCCGGAGCGCTCGTCGCGGGCGCGGGCTCCACCTTGTGGCGCAGTGCAACCGAGGCCGAAGTATATGCCCCGGCGATGCTCGTTTCGATGCTGGTGCTACTGACGGCCGATCGAGCGGCGCGGGAGCAGGGTGCGCGGCGCAGGCGGTGGGTAGTATTGGCGTGCTACCTGCTCGGAATGGCGGTGCCGCTGCATCTGGGCATCCTCGTAGTGGCGCCGGCGG
>JBGTNB010000420.1:0-1753 GCA_041743285.1 Gemmatimonadaceae bacterium | reverse complement strand
GAAAACGCGATGACGCGCCGTTCGGCACCCGAATCCTCTTCTGTGTAAGTCTTTCCACCATAGCTGGAGCACGAAGACAATGGACAAGTTGAAGGCGATGATTGAGCAGTTTCTGGCCGAGGAAGATGGGGCGACGATGATCGAGTACGCGTTATTGGCCGCGCTCGTCGCACTAGTGGCGGCGGCTGCACTCGTTACCATGCAGACGGCTCTATCCAATAAATTCGGAGACGTCGAGGATTGCCTCGCTGGCGCCGGCACTACTGCGGGTTGCAACACCCCGTAGTCGGGCGGAGACCGGTGGCTTTGGTATGAGGGGGACTCGTAGCGAGCCGGTACGAGGTTGAGCCACATTTGATGCATCTAGATCGCGTTGCCGACGCGTCAGCAGCAGGAGCGCTGCTCCTGCTGCTCGCGATTGCATGTGTTACCGACGTGCGCCGGCGGCGAATTCCGAACTCGCTGGTGGTGATCGTATTTGTTGCGGGCATTCTCGTTACCACCGCTTTGGACCCATATCTCCCAGGGTTCATCCGGGCAGTGGGCGGAGCGGCCTTGGGATTATCGATCTGGCTTCCCGGATGGTTGCTTCGAATGATGGGCGCAGGCGACGTAAAGCTATTCAGTGCGGCCGGCGCTTGGCTCGGTCCTTGGGGAATTCTGAACGCCGCGATTATCGCCGCGCTGGTAGGTGGTGTAATGGCGCTTCTCTGGCTTGTTGTCGTGCGTGGGGGTATACCCACAAAGAATATCCTCTGGGTAGGCGTGGTCGCTCCGCGCACACTCGTTGACGCTCGGTCCGATCCGGCGAGGAGGCGGGAGCTGGTGCCCTATTCGCTGGCGATTACCTTCGGGGTTGCGGTGCAGCTGGTTTTTCCTGGACTTGTGCTCGGATGAACGGAGTGCGACGCCTAATCGAGCGATTCCGTGAAGAGAGCGGGGCGGCAATGATCGAGTTCGCACTCGTTGCACCCCTTCTTCTCGTCCTTGTTTGGGGAATCATCGAGACCGGTCGGGCGTTCTACACCATCAATTCTCTTGCCTCTGCAGTTCGCGATGGGGCACGGTACGGGGCGGCGTCTTGCCCACTCGGATCACCAGGAAAGCCCGATTTGAACGCGTGTATTGTTCCAATCCAGCAGATAGTTACGTCGTCATTCCAAGCTATCGGCGATTCGCTTCTGTCTGCCGGCGTCGAAGCTGACACTGTCAGGGGCGGTACTGCGATCGAGGTCGTCGCGACGTATCCGTACGTTCCCATCGTTCCGATTGGCTGGGACACTATCTTTATGGTTAGACGAGCGGTTTTTCGGTACGAACGTCTTCCATAACGAGAAATGGCGCAGGTTGACTCAGCAGTGACTGTCAAATGGCTGAAAGACGATATACAGTAGTTTTTGGCGTGGCGGTACTGGTTGCCGCCGCAGCGACATTCGGAGTATGGCGCGTGCTGCAGAGCGCCGAAGCCCGGAACCGCGTCACGACTGTGTCGGTCGTGGTTGCCCTGCGCGACATCCCTGAAGGAAACATCATCGAACGCGACATGCTGGGCACCGGCACCTGGCCGGCGTCAGCCATCCCTGCCGGCGCGTTTCAAAGCGCCGATTCGGTGGTGGGCCGGGTCACCCGCGTGCCGGTGTTCAAGGGCGAGGCGATCGTCCCCGGGCGCCTTGCACCGTTAGGCACCGGCCCAGGGCTCGAGGTCAAGATCAGCCCAGGGAAGCGGGCGATGGCCGTTCGCATCAACGATGTC
>JBGTNB010000419.1:0-2109 GCA_041743285.1 Gemmatimonadaceae bacterium | reverse complement strand
GATCCAGAGCAGGCGGCGCTGCCGGCTGCGCTGCGATCGGTGCCGCAAGGAGCAGCGCCGCCGCCAACACCGGGAAAAATCGAAGGTTCGCCACCGGCAGACTCAGAATGGGGTCGTGCCCCGAGCGGTCCACGTTCTGGGAACCAATTGCCCGTTGCGAATGGCGAATTCGATGTACGTCACCGTCTCTCCTTGTGCGTCGACTTCTACCGTCTGCGCCAGCGGCTGCCCGTTGACGGTCGCCTGTAGCCGCAGTGTGTGACGGGTCGGAAGCACGTCGGCACGGTAGAGCTGATCCACCGCGCCGATACGCAACGCATTGTTCATCTCGGCGTTGTACGTGCGCGTGGCGACGCCGGAATTGTTGACCTGAAGCTCGGCGCCGGTGATGGACTGCTCGGAGCTCGACGAGTCCGCCCGGAGTAAGACGACTACCACCGCTCCGGTCCGCCGTCGAACGGCATCGCCTAACGCCTGAAACCGTTCGCGCTGCATCGCCAGGTTGTCGCGGGACCGCACGAGCACCGAGTCCAGCGCCTGGAGAGCCGACTGCTGGTCGCTCATCATCAACGCCTCGGCGCGGTCTCGCAGATTCGCCGCTATTGCTGCCTCGACGCGTGTCTGCAGCATGACGCGCTGCCGCCGCAGTTCGACCAGCCGCTGCTCAGTCTCCTCCGCCTCGCGCAGCAGCTGCTGGCGCCGCGCATCGTAGGCCTGCTGCCCAACAGTCGGTTCCGGCTGCTGCGCGAGCACAGTTCCGCCTGCCGGAAGCACGACCAGTCCCATCAGCACTGCCCACCACAGTCGCGTCATTAGCTGGATCGGTTCGAGATTGGTTCACGGACCACCATCCGTCCGGTTCGGCCCTACCGCTGGCGCCGTGGCGGCGGCTGTCGCGTTTCCAGCACCCGAAGCCGCTCTTCCAGACGCTGAAGCGCTTCACGTTCTGCGCGCAGTTGCGCTTCGGCTTCTACACGCCGTTGCTCCAGCTCCAACAGGTTTTGGGCTTCGAGCCGGTTGATCTCGAGCTCCAGCGCCGTCACCCGCTCCTGACGGGTGTTGATCTCGGCCAGCAGTCCTTCCCGTTGCCGCTCGAGCTCGGCAACCCGGCCCTGTAAAAAGTCCCCGCGGAGCAGTGCGAAAATATTGCTCTGCCAGCCGAGGATGAAAGCAAACTTGCGATAGTTGTAGTATGTGCCGGCGCCAACGGCATTTTCTTCGGCGCTACCTGCTGTGAGCTCGGTGATGTAGGCGCCAGCCCGAATCCCTCGATACTCCACGGCCGCGCCGATGTTCACATCCCAAGCGTTGTGCTCCGCCATGAACGACACCTGAGTCCGTGGCGACGCCTGGAAGTCGACCTTCATGCCACCGAAGAGTCCGCCGGTCGAAGACTCCGCATACTCATCTCCCAGTTCGCCATCGTCCTCGAAAAGCCCATTGCCGAAGCCGAGGGAGACGCTCATGTCCACGCCGCCCATCGATTCGCTCAACCCGCCGAGATTGAACGATTTCGTGGCCACTCCGAAAATGGTATTTGCCGTGTTGAAACCCTGATGCACCGAGTCCGCGATGTGCCGATAGTTCGGCGAGCCCGGCTCGGGCGGAATCAACTCGTACCCTGCACCGAACCGGTCGATCTTCTCGTATGGGCCCACGTTCCGGACGCCGACGGCCAGGCCTGGCAGCCAGCGAGCCGCACCCTCACGAAGCCGCATGGCGTCTTCGTTGAGCAGCAACACCTGACCAAAGAATCCATACTCCGGGTTAGCCGTATAGAATGCCACCCCGGCCTCGACGCGCCCCCACATGGACACCGAGGTGGTAAGCTGCGAGTTCGTCGCGTCGTTATAGTTGACTCCCGTCACGACGGGATCGCCCGGCTCGAACCGCTTGGCCGAGTAGCTGATGGCGAAGTCACCGCTGAGCGGCGCCACCCAGGCGACGGGAATGTCGATCAGTCCGGCACCCCAGTAAAGCGTTTGCGGAAAGGAACTCTGCCCCGAAGCTGGCGTCGCCAGGCCGAGGGCGAGCGCAATCAGGGCGACCCGTTGAGTCGTGCGCAACATCTGTCTCGGTCCTCGCTAGTACAATGACGACGCGCCCGGC
>JBGTNB010000418.1:0-1556 GCA_041743285.1 Gemmatimonadaceae bacterium | reverse complement strand
CTCGGCCGCGGCGACTTCGCTGATTGGTGGCAGTCCTTCCCGCTCGAGGAGCAGTAGCCAATCGTTGTTGGGGCCGACGGATACGGCCGGCGTCGGCTCGGCGTCGAGGATCTGAGCGATCGGAGCGGGGGGCTGGCGATACGGCTCTTGCGCGATCGCGGGCGAGGCGAAGCACGCGGCAAGGGCGGCCGCGGTAGCCCGCGGCCAACGACGAGAATGCATCTGTGAAGCTCCCGACTTGAGGAAGGATGTAGGTCTCAAAGCTACGTGTCGCATCGGCCAAGTGTTGTGGCGGACGCTTCTGCTGTGCCCCTTCGAGCGGCCATGGGACAAGGCGCTAATTGCCCGGCATCGCTGAGTAGCAGCAGCCGAGTTTGCAGCCGAACCACGGGTTATGAGACGTTAGCGGGTTCAGCGCCGAACCGCAGCTATCTCCGTGCCAATCCACGGTGTCTACTGGCAACTCCTCCGCATTTCGGTCACGACATACAATGAACGGTGCGTCTTTGACTGGATCGGTTGAGGTGCTGTTCAAAGAGAGGAATCGGGAGCGATGGACGACGGTATCCTCGCCGCCAGGCAGAATCGAATCTTCGCCGAACACCCACCAGTAAACGATATCGCCCGGTCTGTCGCTGAATCGGGGCGAGGTGCCTTCTCCGGTGAGTACCCCAATGAAGCGGCCCTTCTTCAGATCCTTCTCCGAGAGTTTCCTGGCTTTGCAGGTCGGTAGGAGTGTAACCGTCTTACCTCCGCTTTCTCCATGAACCTTGCCTTGAGAGATGACGCCATCGATCTGGCGGGCGATTCTCCGCGCACGGGGGATGTCGGACCTGACGTCGCCTTCGAGGCCCTTTTTGAACCATCCTCCATCGGTGTGGTCAGCGCACTTGTTGCCGGCAGTCGACCTCGTTGAGCTTGACCGCGCAGAAACACAAGACTGTACACCAGTGAGAACGGCTACCAGCGCGCATAGCGACCATCCGACGCGTCCCATTCGCGGCCTCCCAGGAGAAGTGTGACAGCCGTCTGCAACCTGCAACCTGACGACCACTCCGGCAAGCCCACATCACCGCTCATCCATGAAAAACCTGCTGGACTGGCAGCAGCCTAACTTACAACCGAACCAGGGCGAGTTTCCGCCGCCGCCCTGCGTTCCAGAGTCGAGTGCGGTCGGCTGCATGACGAATCCCATTCGAGCATCACTCGCCGGACAGGCTTCAGGCCCGTGTTCCGGCTCCCAGCCGGCCACCTCGGCCTTGGGCCGGTCGCCAGCCGGCTTGCAACGGATCACGAAGTCGCCGCGGCGTAGATACGCGCGGACGGTATCGCTAGCCGCTGCCGTCGAAAGAAACTCCGAATGGAAAACCGGCGCACCGCTCGTCAGGTCGAGGTACACCCACCAGTAAACGGTATCATTAGGAAAGCGGCTGAATCGCGGTGCGCTGCCGTTGATCGTCAGCCGTGCGACAAACTGGCCACGCGCCAAATCCTCCTCGCGAAAAGTGTGGCTGCCGCAGGTGGGGATGATCGTCACAGTGCCGCCCGCCGAATCT
>JBGTNB010000417.1:0-3028 GCA_041743285.1 Gemmatimonadaceae bacterium | reverse complement strand
GCTCCTGCGCCCAAGCTGTGAGCCGCCGCGGCTCCAGCGCCTCGCGCAACCGCTTGGTCAGCGCCCCCGCCTGCTCGAGAAGCCGGACGGCATGAGCCATGGCCACACCCCACGGTCGCCGCGCCTCTAGCGCCCGCTCTCGCCTTTCTTCTCGCCGCTCGGCCCGCTCGATGACCCGAACCACCCAGGTTGCTCGATCGTCCGCCAGGCGCCGAAGCTCAACCTCGTCGACCAGCCCAGCCGAGAGTCCTTCATCACGAGCCAGAGCCGCTTCTGGCCGCGCATAGGAACTCCCGCGCCCACCAACCCGGATCTGCTCCTCCAGTGGCTTTCGTCCCGCCAGGATGTCCCGGTTCAGGTTTCCGAGATCGCTCGCCACTCCGCGCCGCTCGAGCTCGGTCACGTACGGCCCGAGATGAATCGTCGGCTCCCGGTCGATCCCCTGCTCGACCAGCGTGCGCCGATCGAGCCGCTCGACACTTCCAGCCCGCTCGAGGTGGCGGTTGCCGAGCCTTTCCCAGATCTCCCGCAGCGCCTGGATCTCCTCAGCACCAGTGCCAAGCCCGAGCGACTTCCGCTTCGCGTCTGAAAGCTCGATTGCCGCCTTCTCGCCAAACCCGTCCGGCCCGAGCTTCCGGGTCGTCGCCATCACATGGGCGTGGTACCCCTGCCAGCCCTTCTCTGAGCCGTCCCACTTCCTCGGATCGTCCTTGTGGACGTTGAAGTCGACTACCACCCCGTACCGCTCGACTAGCGCTTGAGCGAAGTCGCGTACGAGCTCGATTCCCCGCTCCCGGTTCAGCTCCCGCGGAATTGCCAGTTCGTAGTCCCGGGCCACCCGGGCGTCCTTGCGCTTCTCCGCACCTTCAGCAGCATTCCAGAGCTCCGCTCGGTCGTAGGCCCAGCTCGGCGCGCCAGCCGGTGCCACGATCTCGCCATGGACGATGTCGCGCTTCCTCGTGTAATCGTGCGTCTCTCCGGAGCGCACCTCCTCGAGCAGCGTTCCCGACCGATAAGCCGCAGCAGCAACAGCCGAGCGTCCGACGCTGCGGCTGATGGGCTTGACCGACAAATGGAAGATCGACATCGACGAGCTGACAGTCCAAAAGTCCGAAGGCGGCTCGCGGCAGCAAGCCAACACAAGCGCCGCGCGAGCGGCGCAACCCGAAAGCACGTGACTCATGCAGTGAGTCGTAAGTGCGCCATTCGCTCTCGCTTTGGTGCCAAAGGCTAGCACCGAGCGTTCTTCCCCGCTAGCGCTCCAAGCCAGCGCAAACCCTCGCTTCCATCATTCGGGCGTTGGCTATAGGCTCGCTCGTCTCCTCCGCTCCCCCTCGCAATGGTTCAGCTAACGAAGATCCAAGCTCAAAAGAAGGCGCTCCTCGAGAAACTTGAGCAGCTCAAGGTCAAGGAGCAGAAGGCGAAGGCTCTGGAGCAGGCTCGGACTTCGGCCACTCAACGCCGCCAAGACACCCGGCGCAAGGTTCTCCTCGGGGCTTGGGCACTGTCGAAGATGGAGCGCGATGCCGCATTCAAGGCTGCGCACATGGCGGATATTTCGACCTTCATGGTGCGCGAGAACGACCGGGCTCTGTTCGGTCTGCCAGGCGGAACTCCGACTGCCTCGAAGAAGAGGGCCAAGCCATGAACCCTGACGAGACCGAGAACATCGCGCGGGGCCTGGAGGCAAAGCCGAGCGAAGAGGTCGATGGCCCTCGGCTAGAGAGTCCGCTTCCCATCGCTCCAGTCGGTGAGACATACGAGCAGTACCTCGAACGCGTCGCCGAGGTAATGGGGCGGCTCTCCAGAGACGAGAACCTCAGGCGCTTCTACGCGAGACGGCTCTCTTGATCCGACGCGGACGGGCTCAGCAGCGAAAGGCGAACTGCCGCGAAGTGAGCTCGCCGGACCAGCGTGACAGAGCTCCGCGGAGGGTGGGATTCGAACCCACGTCACCCGGCCCCTCACCGGCTCGAGCAACCGATCCGCCACTTCGACCGGATCCAGTTGGGCGAGCGACGCGGTAGCAACGCGGTTACGCACCGGATTGCAAATCCGAGTAGGTCGCTCTACCGCACCGAGTTCGTCTCCTGCTCGAACTGCGGCGTCATGTACCACCCGACCCGCTTCCGGCCGCTCATGTCGTCGCCGAGCACGCCTCCGGGGCATGATTCGCAGCTGCCGCCCTTCCGGCCCGACGTCGACACGAGCCACTGGACGCCGCCGCCCGAGAAGGTCCGCACCGAGGAGCCGTGATGACGTACGAGGACTGCGGGTTCTGGCTCGCCACGGGTGGCTGCATCCCGAAGAGCCTGATGGAGGGACCTCCGCGCCCGTGGTGGGAGCTCGCCCTCCTCGCCCTGGGCATGTTCGCCCTCGTCTGCGTCCTCATGTTCTTCGCTTGGCGTGACCAGGCGAAGCACCCGCAGCGCTGGATCCAGGATCCGCGCAAGCGCGACGCCCTCTGACGCCGAGGCGCGCCGGCCGAGCCACCTCTTCGCACCTCCGACGGCCGCTACATCGTCACGCTGCCGCCCGCGAAACCGTCCAGGCCACCAAGGTCGCGCTCGGGGAACGCGGCCCCGTCTGGTGGAGCGATGGCAGCCCGGATCTGAACCGCCGCCTCGCCCGAAACACCCCCTACGCCGCCTGATTGCGAGGAAGCGACCGCGCCAAAGCCCCGTAGAGCCTCTGGCGGGTCTTGAAGCACCCCCTCCCCCTTCGCCAGCCGATGTTCGCTTGCCAGCGGCCCTTCTGACGCGTCGGGCGGGACGGCTGGAGCCGAGGGCGGACGGCTTTCTCAAAACTTGACTTCCCGCGGGGGAGCCGCGCCGCCGTTAGGCGGCGTGGGGGCTGCAAGCCCCTGGGGAGTCGAGTCCGCTGCGCAGGCGTGAGCCGGAGCAGGACAGAGGGGAGCGCCGCTCCCCGGCGGACTAGGTGTTGGGCCCGCAGTGGCGGGCGCCCGACTTTGATTAGGGGCTTAGGGCGCGAAGCGCCATTCATCCCCTTTGGGGACTGTTGAAGGGCT
>JBGTNB010000416.1:0-3358 GCA_041743285.1 Gemmatimonadaceae bacterium | reverse complement strand
CATGGCTCCTGCGCGTCTGCGCGCGGCGCAATACTTGAAATAGACAAAATCAGTCGGTCCGGCTCTTCAATCGGTAGGACGGAGAGTTCCAATGTGAGAGGTTGTCCGGATCACACAGCGGAGATTGCTTGCCCGCCACTGCACGGTAGGACGCAGAGTTCCAATGGCAGTGAGCGAGGCACTTCGCTGATCTGACTTTCGCGCCAACGAGCATTGCTCGGTGGCGCGATCTTGTTTTAGGAAATAGGAAATAGGAATCGGGAACTAGGGGCAACGGCGCGACGTCTCGCGACACTTGACCCTCGACCCGATTCCCGATTCCCGCTTCCCGATTCCCGCTTCCCGCGACCCCCGACCCCCGTGTTGTTCTCCGATCTTCGCGCCACCGACGTCCTCGCCGCTGCCAGGCGAATTGCCCCACTCGTACTGCGGACGCCGTTGCGGAAGTCTCAATCGCTGTCGCAGTTCGCCGGCGGTGACGTGTTCCTCAAGCTCGAGAGCGAACAGGTCACGGGCTCGTTCAAGGCGCGTGGCGCCTTCAACACCCTCGCGCTCATGCCGGAAAAGGACCGCGAGCGGGGCGTCGTCGCGTCGTCGGCCGGAAATCACGGTCTCGGTGTCGCAATCGCTGCAAAGCATTTCGGAGTGAGAGCAACGATCTACGTGCCCCGCAATGCCCCGCAGGTCAAGCAACGCGGAATCAAAGCGCTTGGCGCCACCGTGGATGCAACCGCTGCCGACTACGATGCCGCAATGGAGCTGGCAATTGAACACGCTTCCGCCCACGGCTCCACCTTCATCCACCCATGCCTGGGCGACGCTCTCATCGCCGGCCAGGGAACCGTCGCGCTCGAGGTGATCGAAGAGCTGCCATCACTCGGCAGCATCATCATCCCGGTCGGGGGTGCGGGACTGCTCGCCGGCACCGGTGCGCTGCTGCGCCGGATCGCCCCCGAAGTGCGTATTCTAGGCGCGCAGTCGGTGCACACGGCGGCGATGGCGCGCTCACTCGCCGCCGACCAGGTCGTGCCCATTACGAACGAGACGACGCTGGCCGACGGCCTGGCCGGCGGCATCGACGAATTCGCGCTCGACGTGGGGCGTCATGCGCTGGACGCGATCGTCATGCTGGAGGAAGAGGCGATCGCCGAGGCGATACGGTTTCTTCGCGGGACTGAGAACGTGGTGGCCGAAGGCTCGGGCGCCGTCGGAGTCGCCGCGCTGCGTACAGGCGCCTTACGAGTGGAGCGATTTCCGGCGGCGATCGTGATCAGCGGCCGCAACATCGATGACGCCCGGTTGAACGACGTGATGAGCTCCGCCGCGACATCTGCTTAACGGACCGTCCGGCTTCGCTCGGGCATCCGGCGGCGTATATTTCCCGCCCGATGAGTCTTACGATCCGCTTTCTCGGCACATCAGCCGCGCGGCCCACCGTGGAGCGCGGCGTCTCGTCGCTCGCCGTCATCCGCGAGGGAGCGACGATGCTCATCGATTGCGGCGAGGGCACCCAGCGGCAGATGATGCGCTACGGGATCTCGTTCAACTTCGGCGACATTTTCTTCACGCACTTCCACGGCGATCACTACTACGGGTTGGTCGGGCTGCTGCGAACGCTGGCGCTGCAGGGCCGCACCGAGCCGCTGCGAATGTGGGGACCGCGCGGCGCCGAGCGAATGCTCAAGCGGGCGATGGAGATCGGGATCGACCGGTTTCCCTTCCCGGTCGAGATCACCGAGCTTGCCCCCGACGAACGCGTCGAACGGGCGCAGCACGCGATCGTGCCGTTCGCCGCCGAGCATGGAAGCCAGGCGTTAGGTTTCGCGCTGATCGAGGAGGAGCGCCGCGGCCGGTTCAATCCTGAGATGGCGCGTTCGCTAGGCATACCCGAAGGCCCGCTCTGGGGCCGGCTGCACCGCGGCGAGCCGGTTACGCTCGACGACGGGCGCACGGTCACGGCAGCGGATCTCGTTGGGCCCAGGCGTCCGGGTCGCACGATCGTCTTCAGCGGCGACACGCGTCCCTCCGACGAGACTGTGCGCATCTCCTCCGGCGCCGACCTGCTCATCCACGAAGCGACCTTTGGCGAGGAAGAAGCCGAGCGCGCCCGCGACACCGGACATTCCACGGCGCGCGAGGCCGCGGAGATCGCGCAACGCGCCGGCGTTGGCCGCCTGGTGCTCACCCACTTCTCTGCCCGCTACTCCCGCGACGCCGGCGACCTATTGCGGGAAGCCCGCGAAATTTTCCGCGAAACGATCCTCGCCCGCGACGGCCTGGAGGTGGAAGTTGGGTTTCGTGGAGGATCGGAAGGACTGGACGAAGGCTCGATACCGGCCTAGTCCTTAGCAGGCCGCTGAAAAAAGTCAGCCAGGGAAATAGGAATTGGGAAATAGGAAATAGGGAAGGACTTGTCGACCCACCTTTCAGGTGGATCGACGAACTTTTCCAAACGAGCGACAAGCGCCGCGTGGCGCGCAAGTCGCGCACCTTCCCTAATTCCTGATTCCCAGTTCCTAGTTCCTAGAGACCCTCGACCCCCGACCCCCGACCCTCGACCCCCGTTACTGCGTCACGACCACCGTGGTATCGATCGTCACCTGCCCGCGCAGTATCGCGCTCACCGTCGCCACTCCGGCGTTATGCGCGGTCAGCAACCCGGACATGTTGTCGATTGTCGCAACGGATGGGGGCGACGCGCTGAAACGCGCGGAGGTATCGAGAACGAAGGTGCCATCGTGGAACCTGACGCCACCTTCGATGGTCATCGTGTCCCCGACCCGCAGGGTGGTGCTCGGAAGACGAAAGCCGCCTTCACCGACCGTCGTTTGGATCGTCTCGGGGTCGCAACCCACGCATAGCAACGCGGCAGCGGCAACCCAAAGCGCTCGCCTTACATCAACCCGCATGCGTTATCGGTACGTTGCGGGGATGAGAGGCGGCCGAGATGCGCATCGAACGACGGAACAACCTGGTCAGGTCCGCATCGGCCAGCCCATCGAGGACCTTTGACGGATCCAGGCGAGCCGTGACGTCACTCGCCTCGGGCTGGTCGAGCTGGACCCACGCGTAGCGGTTCAGCCGGGCGGTGCGCCCGTCTGGATGGTGGAAGACGAGCATGGCATTGCTCGCCCCCGGGCTCTGCACTTGCACCCCCCAGCGAATACCATCGGACGACTGAAAGACGCGCATTGAGGACAGAAATCGGAAGGTGAGTGGCCGTCACGCAATCGCGCGTGGCGCGATTCGCATGCGGCCATCAAATCCGGAGTCCGCCTCGTGCCAGTGCTCCACGGCCGGCTCGCCGAGCCGCCAGCAAAGGTATGCACGGCGCCCGCCGATGTGTGAGGGGAAATCC
>JBGTNB010000415.1:0-1992 GCA_041743285.1 Gemmatimonadaceae bacterium | reverse complement strand
GGTGGAGAGCTGGGCCAGCTGGTTGGTGACCTCCTCCGCGCCCGAGGCATGCTCGATCGCTCGCTCCCACTGCGTCTGGGTCGCCAGGACGGCTTCGTGGAGGGCGTTCCACAGAACCGGGCCGATCGCCGCGGGGGTCGGGCAGTCGGGATCCCAGATTCTGGGAGGCGGGGTACCCGGCGCGACCCGTCGGCGCTCGCCGCTGCTCATGCTGGAGATCGCGGTTTCAGTATTCACTCGGCAGACCCGGAAGCCTCGTCTCGATTAAACTCGTGCTTGTCCATCAGCCGGTATAACGTCGTCCGGTCTATGCTCGCCAGCCGCGCCGCCTTCGACATGTTGCCGCCGGCACGACTGACCAACCGTGTCAGGTACTCCTTCTCGAACTGCGCCACGACGCGGTCCTTGGCGGGGTGGTAGGCCTCGTCCATGACCGCCGCCGACACCACGTTTTCCGCGGGCCATTCGCCGGCGTCGTCATAGACCGGAATGTCGCCCGGTTGAATCATCTGGTCGGGCTCGGCGAGCACGGCGACGTGCTCGATCACGTTCTGCAACTCCCGAACGTTGCCGCGCCACGGCCGGGAGCGCAAGAAGCCGATACTGGCCTCACTCAGCCGCGGCGAGCGGTCGCCCATCTGCCGGTGCCGTTGCCAGTAATAGGTCAGGAAATGGTTGGCCAGGAGCGGGATGTCTTCCAGCCGCTTGCGGAGCGGGGGGAGCTTGATCGGAACCACACGCAGCCGGTAGAACAGGTCGCCCCGGAGGAGGCCCTGGTCTACCGCCTCCTGCGGCTCGCGGTTGGTGGCGGAGACGAAGCGGACGTCCACCACCGCGTCCTGTTGCTCGCTGCCCACCCGCCGGACCACACCATCCTGGATCACGCGCAAAAGCTTGGCCTGCAACGGCATGGTCATTTCGGTCAGCTCGTCGAGGAACAGCGTCCCGCCGTTGGCGGTCTCGAGAAGACCGGGCTTGTCCCGGTCGGCGCCGGTAAAGGCGCCCTTCCGATGCCCGAACATCTCGCTCTCAAGGAGCGGCTCGGGCAGCGCCGCGCAATTGATCGGCACCAGCGGGCGGCCGGCCCGGCGGCTGTTCTGATGAATGAACTGAGCGATGACCTCCTTGCCGGTGCCGCTCTCGCCGCTGATGAAGACAGAGGCGTCGGTCCCCGCCACCTTGCGGGCGAGCTCGACCGCCTTGCGGAACAGCGGCGAGATTCCGATCAGCGCGATCTTGTCGCTGTGCCCGTGCTGCTTCATGAGCTGGACCCGGAGGTCCTGCGCCTCGCGGGACATCATCACGGCGTGGGAGGCGCGGCCGATCAGTACCTGGAGATGCGTGGCGGAGAAGGGCTTCGGGAGGTAATCCCACGCCCCGGCGCGGAGCGCTTCGATGCTGCTCGTCACGCTCGGGTTGCCGGTCATCACCACCACGATGGTGTCCTTGTACGCTCCCAGCGCAGCTTGAAGTATCTCCAGACCGGAGATCTGGGACATGTACAGATCCACCAGAATGATGTCGAACTTGCGCCGCCTGACCGTCTCCAGCGCCTCCTCGCCGCGTCCCACCAGCGTCACGTTGTAGCCATCCATCTGAAGCACGCTCGCGCAACTCTCCCGCAACGTGCGCTCGTCGTCCACGACGAGCACCCGGATGCTGGCCTTGATTTCGCTCGGAATCGAAAGAGGATCGCGCGGCGCTTCCGAGCCCGTCGGGTTGCCTGGTTCCGGCTGAGCCAGCGGATTGGCCATCCTGCACTCCTCGGTCAGGCGGACGTACTTCTGCCTCTCCTCCGCTCGGAAGAGAGGTGGCAGCTACCGGGGCGGGTTCGATGACGAGCCCGCGGCTTTGAAGGAGTGTCCTTTATACAACAGATTGCAGGACGTGTCAAGGATTTTGATGGAAGTGCGCCACAGTGCACAGGTGCCCCACACCACAGATCGTTGTTACGGCACTACACTTGGACCCCTAGTTGACGAACCGGGAGGG
>JBGTNB010000414.1:0-1754 GCA_041743285.1 Gemmatimonadaceae bacterium | reverse complement strand
GGGACATTCTCCCGCCAGGGGTGCTGAACGTGGTGGCGGGCGGCCGCTCGACGGGAGCGGCGCTGGTGACTCATACGGGATTCGACAAGATTTCGTTCACGGGATCCACCGCCACCGGGATTGCCATCGCTCGGGAGTCTGCCGCGCTCCTGCGTCCTGTGACCCTCGAATTGGGCGGCAACGATGCCGCGATGCTGCTGCCGGACGGTTCCATCGACGATCTGGTCGCCGCTGCTGCGCAGACCGGCTTCGGTAACTGCGGCCAGTTTTGCGCCGCGGTAAAGCGCATTTACGCGCCTGCCGGTATGGCAGAAGAAGTCTGTCGGAAACTGGCGGCTGCCGCCGATGCGTTCGTGGTCGGTAACGGATTCCAACCGGATGTCACCCTGGGTCCGATTCAGAACAAGGCGCAGTTCGAAAAAGT
Organism: Gemmatimonadaceae bacterium; assembly: GCA_041743285.1. GTDB lineage: Bacteria > Gemmatimonadota > Gemmatimonadetes > Gemmatimonadales > Gemmatimonadaceae > JALZIF01. The sequence continues at coordinate 1,330 of JBGTNB010000414.1, read as the reverse complement.
TTGCGCGATCGTGGAGGACGCCAAGGCCGCCGGCGGGCGCATTGTTACCGGTGGCAAACCACTTGATCGTGCCGGGTACTTCTTTCCGCCCACCGTTGTTGCCGACCTCACCGATGGCACTCGACTGGTGGACGAAGAACAGTTCGGGCCAGTGATCCCCGTTGTGGCTTATCAGGATCTCCAAAGCGTCATGGCGCGGATCAACGGCGGCCCCTATGGCCTCACCGCATCTATCTGGACCGCTGATCTTGAACGTGGCGAAGAGATTTCCCGGCAGCTGGTGGTGGGATCAGCAGCGGTGAACCGCCACGCAGCCTTCGATCCCGCCGTCCCATTCCCGCTCATTAAGCAATCGGGAATAGGCATCGACTATGCCGATCACGGGGTCAAGGGGACGATGCGACTGCAGGTCATCACCACGATAGGATCGCGCATCCAGCCGCCCCACTGATACGATTGCCGGCCGCGCGCAAACTGGTTTCCGCGGCCCGCTTTCCGGACGTTATCGAGGCTATCTCGGAAGCGCGGCTGAACCTGGCATCGAACATCCAGGATCAATATATTGCGTCATGCACGACCGGAGGTCACGAACCAGGAGAGGAAGGCGCCGTCTGAGGCTTCCTTGAAAACGTGAGGGCCGCTGCGGGCTTGCAACGCCGTCGATTGATACCCGGTTTTCACATCGCGGAATCCGGCAGCGTCCATCAAGTGGGCATAGTCTGCCGAAAGCGCACCCCGCCAGTTCGGCTCGTTGTTGAATTGCGCTTCGAGTTCGGCCGACAGTTCTTCCCACAAATCACCGAAGTTGTGAAGCAGCGGCACTTCCAAGTGAATGGCGACACCGCCGGGGCGCAGCAAACGGCGGCTTTCGCCCAATATCTTCTCCATCGCGCGCGGCGAGGTTTCGTGAAGTACCACGCAGCTGTAAACGACGTCGAAATAGCCGTCTGGAAAATCCGTCAGTTCAGCACTTTGCTGGGAAAAGTGAATTGCCGCCCCGAGGAGCTCGGCGCGGGCGTGGGCATAACGCAACATCGACGCTCCGACATCGATACCATGCACTTCTGCATCGGGAAACGCGATCGCGGCCGGGACGGTGCTGGTGCCGATGCCGCAGCCCATGTCAAGTATGCGCTCCGGCTCGATGTCCGGATAGACCGTAAGCAGATGGGCAATGGCCGTCTGGCCGCGAAGATCGTTGAGCATGCCGCCGTTGCGACCCAACATGTATACAGCACCGCCGCGATCCATCACGGCCCCTTGCAAGATCGACCCGTCATCGTAGGCATTACCCCCCGGCATCAGGTGAATATCGCCGTTGCTGATATAG
>JBGTNB010000413.1:0-5060 GCA_041743285.1 Gemmatimonadaceae bacterium | reverse complement strand
TGTAAATGTCCGATTCGCGCCAGGAATACTCGGCGTCCTCTACGCGCAGGGCCGTGAACACCAGGGCCTTGCCGTCGGGCATCCATTCCGCGTCGTTATGATCCCAGTCGCCGCTGGTGACCTGTCGGGGGGTACCGCCGTCGGCCGTCACGACGAACAGGTGTCGGAACCCATCGTCGACGAACCCCTGGCGATCGCGGCGATAGCTCACGCGCTCGACTACGCGAGGCGGCTCAGTCCACTTTCCGCCCTTGGGCTTGAGACCACTGACCTTGCCCTCCACACCCCAGCTGTGCTTCTGCGGCACCAGCATGCGAAAGGCTATCGACTGCCCGTCGGGCGACCACTTTATTTCGGATGGCGTCTCGGTAAGCCTGGTGATCTGGGTCTTACCTTCGGTGTCGAGCCATTTGACGAAGATCTGCGTTCCCGCGGGCTCGCCTGTCGCGAGGTAGGCGATGCGAGTTCCGTCAGGCGACCACTGCGCATCGGCGCCCTCGGCGAGAAAGCGGTTACGAGATCCGTCGGCGTTCATGATCCAGAGCGACGATTCCCAGCGATCGTTGAGCTTGTCGACCCAGCGACGTGTATAGATGATCTGCCGGCCATCGGGAGAGAGGCGGGGATTCTGCACATCCTCCCATTCGAGGTAGTCCTCGATCGACAGTCGATCGCGGGCGGGAGCCGGCTCTTGTGCGGCGCCACTGGGAGCGGCGACGACGATGGCGACGGCGAGCGCGATTGAAGGGAATCGGCGGTGCATTTGATTAGGGGCTAGGGGCCAGGGGCTAGGGGGCATGAGGCTGAAGAAGGGAGATACGATGAAGCGGCGGGATTTCGCAATGGAGATTTCCGCGTGCTTATCCAATTCAACGTTCTTCCGGTTCCCTATTTGCTGAGATAGCGGTCGCTTCCAGCAACGCTTGCTTCGGCATCCGACCTTCTTCACCGCAGAGTCCGCTGAGAGCGGAGAACTCGAAGGGTTGGCGGCGCGGGATCAGAGAGGGCACCTTTTCGTTGGTAGCTGTGGCGCCGCTGAGGTGTGAAGCCGCCGTTGGTCATAACGTTACTCGCTGGTCGAGCCGAGCGAAGTATTGTCAACCACTCGAAGCTGAGCCTGACGACCCTGGACTATGCTGAAAATCAAGGCACTCGTTCCGTTGCTGGCGCTGGCGTGCGCGAGCGGAGCAGCCACTACGAGCGATACAATCGTCACGTTGGCGGCGGCGTCGGCGTTCGCATGCGATTCTGCCAATGGCGGGATCACGCTAGCCCGAGGCTTCTGCGCCATGGTGGCGCACGCCGGGGTAGGCCGAGCGCGCCACATGGCGGTGGCCGAGAACGGCGACGTATTCGTCGCGCTGAACAACACCTCCGAGTCGCGCGGAGGGGTAGTGGTGCTTCGCGACACGAACGGTGACGGCAGGCTGGAGGAGGTCGGCCGGTTCGGGGATAACGGCGGCACCGGAATCGCGCTAGCGGGCGAAAATCTGTGGTTCGCTAGTAATGACGCCGTTGTTCGGTACCGCATTCCCCCGGGTGCCACACAGCCGCAGGGCGCCGCCGATACCATTGTGAGCGGGCTGCCCTTCGAGCGCAGTCACGCCGCCAAGTCGATAGCGGTCACCGCGGACGGTGCGCTGTTCGTGAATATCGGCTCGCCAAGCAACGCATGTCAGGAGCGCGACCGGGAGCCGGGTGCCAAGGGCCAGGACCCATGTCCCGAGCTCGATACACGGGCCGGAATCTGGCGGTTCGATGCGAGCGAAGTTGGGCAGCGTCAGGCGGACGGCGAGCGATATGCCACCGGATTGCGGAACGTAGTAGCGCTGGCAGTGGGTCCAGGCGGGCAGCTTTTTGGCGTCCAGCATGGGCGCGACCAGCTGCACGCGAGCTGGCCGCATCTATTCACCGAGCAGCAGAGCGCCGAACAGCCCTCGGAAGAGCTGGTGCACATAACGCGCGGGGATGATTTCGGCTGGCCGTACTGTTATCACAGCGCCGAGTTGGGAAGAAAGGTCCTCGCGCCGGAGTACGGCGGCAACGGCTCGACGGCTGGCCGGTGCGCCAGTGCGAAGATGCCGTTGGCGGCGTTCCCGGGCCACTGGGCGCCTAACGGCCTGGCGTTCTATACCGGCGGGCAGTTCCCCCGCAGGTACAACAATGGAGCGCTCATCGCTTTTCACGGCTCCTGGAACCGCTCGCCGCTGCCTCAGGCTGGATACAAGGTCATGTTCGTGCCGTTCGAAGATGGCCAGGTAGCCGCCGAACCAGAGGTGTTCGCCGACTCGTTTGCCGGCGTGGCTTCGGTTCAGCGCTCAGCGGACGCGCAGTTCCGCCCGATGGACGTGCACCAGACGCCCGATGGGGGCATTTACATCATCGACAGCGTGAAGGGCAGAATCTGGAAGGTAATGTGGGAGGGGGTGGACGAAACCGGATAGGCCCCGGGCGGCACGCAACCCGGATCAGTAGCGCTGCGCGTTTTCTACTGGAGCCTCGGATTCGCGCGGAGTCTGGCGCCTGACGACTCGATCGGCCACTCCATCCATTTTGCCGGGTACGAGCCCAGGATACCCCATCTCGTCCGATTCTCCCTCGGCCTGAGCGGCATGACGAAACGCGCGCAGACTCACGCTGGCACTGCGCGACGCCAGGCGCTCCAGGATCTCTATCGCGGTGCTGCGATCGCCCACGTCGTCGGGGATATGCGTGAGCGCGAATTGCCCCAGTGCCTCCGTAAACAGGCACTGCTCGCGCGCCAGTTGGGCCTCAGACCATCCAAGACGGTGGCGCTGGCGGCCGTGCAACTCCGCGATCACGCGCTGGATCACCGAGCTGTCGAATTGATTGGGACTTTCGAGACCTCCAGCATCCTGGATCGCGGCAAGTGTCTGGAACATGTCCGGAAGAAAGCTTGCCATGTGATCTTCAAGCTCCACCTGGCTCAGCGGCCGCACTGCGTCCGCCAGCATTGGGTCGGCACGGAGGCGCGTGAAATGGGACTCGAGAAATTCATCCACGTGCAATCGCAGGCGCCGAGTGATTTCAGCCAACTTGCCTGACCTGTAACCGGCGACTTCCCGTTTCGTCGCGGGCTCGATTCGAGCGGCGTCGAGCTCGACGTCCAGGCCGCGAGGCGCCGGAAGCCATAGCACGAACGTGGATCCCGCGTTAGGAGTGCTGCGGAGAGTGAGATCGCCACCCATCAGCCGGGCTAGCCGCCGGCTGATAGTCAGGCCCAACCCGATTCCGCCAGCCGTTCGCCGGTATCGCCTGCCCATCGCGGACTCAGCCTGATAAAACGGCTCGAATACGGCCGATTCGTGCTCCTGGGCGATGCCCACCCCGGTATCGCTCACTTCGATGAACGCAAAGGGCCCATCTCCCGTGACGCGCGCGTGCTCGGTCGCGGTGTCTGCCATGTCGCACCTTATGGTTACGGCGCCGCCGGCGGGTGTGAACTTGAGAGCGTTGGAGATGAGGTTGAGCAGAATCTGGCGAACCCGATGATCATCACCGATGAATGGCACCCCTTCGTCGCTCCGCCGGGCATCGACCAGCCGTATTCCGTTCGCCTGCGCCTGAGGAAGGGCGAGTGCCAACGCCGCCTCGATCGAGTCCCCGAGCATCAGCTGTTCGCTGGCGACGGTGAGTTGTCCGGCTTCGACTTTCGCCAGGTCGAGCACGTCGTCGACCAGCCCTGTCAGGTGGCGGCCGCTAGCATTGAGCCGCTGGAGAAATTCCCGCTGAGTGTCGGTCACTGGCCCGGCGAGTCCCATGTCGAGCAGCTGCACGTAGCCGGTGAGTGCGTTGAGCGGCGTGCGGAACTCGTGGCTCATTGTAGCGAGGAATTCGCTCTTCGCACGGTCCGCCTCCACGGCCTGCCTTCGTGCCACATCGGCCAGAGATCGGGCTTCTTCCGCGGCGTCGCGGCTCATGCCGGCTTCGCAGATCGCTGCGGCAAAGCCCGCAAGACTGGCCAACAAACGCGCGTCCTCGAAGTCGAAATGATTGCGTTCGTCGTGAGATGCAACCCAGAGCGTGCCGGCCGGAGCTCCGCCAACATGCAATGGGACCAGCAGGCACTCCACGATCCGTTCGCCGGTGGATTCGAGATATTTGTACTTGCGGTCAGGATTGGCAAAGAGAATGGCCCGATCCTGGTCGAGGCAGGTTCCGCAGGGGCTGAAATTTCGAGGAGTGGTCGCGCCTACGTACTCCGACAGCCGCCCTGAGAGCGCCGCCCATCGAAACAGTGTCTCGCCAGTCGGCGCGTCGATTTCGAGCAGGCTGACGCCCGCGGTGCCCGGACAGCGGTCTTCGTCGTCTCCGCCGCTCCGCAAACAGAGGGAAGCAGCCTGATCGGTCACTACCTGCAATGCTGTGCTCGTGCTCGCCGTAAGCTGCTGCGCGACCGCCTGAAGCGCTCGGTGCTCTGCTTCCAGATTAGGAACGCGTGCCGGCCGGCGCGCGAGCTCATTAGTAATCAGCTCCGAACCATTCGAAGCCAGGGTGCTCGCCGAATTTACCGCCGGCCCCTCCGGACTTGAGTCACTGTTACTCGTGGCCATGTGTCACGCCCCGTGCATGGCGCGCGCCGCGGGAGTCAGGGCGAAGCGATGATTCGCACCCTCAGTGCGCGATGATCCGACGCGTGCGTGTTAAGCACAGTAGCAGCGGAACAACTGAGTTCCGGAGACAGAAGTAGGTAGTCGATTCGCCGTACGGGAAGCGAGTCGGGGAAGGAAAACCCGTCCCCCGAGCCGCACAGCGGCCAACTGTCGGTGAGGCGATCCGCGGTCAAGAGCGCTATGACAGCGCTTTCCGGTGTGGAATTGAGGTCACCCCCCACGATAACGGAGGCGCCGCGATCGAGCAGCGGCCTCGCCAGTTCGAGCAGTACCCCGGCTTCCTGACGTCGGAACTGGTCGTCCCTCGCCGCGTCCAAGTGTGTGTTGAGCACATGGAGCGTATCTCGGCCGAGGTCGATTGCGGCGTACAGAGCGCCGCGAGGCTCGTAGGATCCCCCGGCACGCGTCTGCGGGGGAGTGATCGGA
>JBGTNB010000412.1:0-11944 GCA_041743285.1 Gemmatimonadaceae bacterium | reverse complement strand
TGGAGATGCCGAGTGGGGCCGGGCACGATGCGCAGAGCATCGCGCGATTTGCCCCGGTCGGCATGCTGTTCATTCCGAGCGTGCGCGGAATCAGCCATTCGCCCGGCGAGCTATCGAATCCCGATGACGTTGTTCGCGGAGCTAACGTGTTGGTAAACGCGGTGTTGGCGCTAGCCGGACGCTGAATGCCGTTATGAGGATCACTGGATGCGTTTCACGTTGTTGCATGGCGGAACGGATCGGCCTCTGGCAGGAAGCAGTCACGGCGCATATCTTATGCGGCCCTCCACCGAGCCCCAGTGACAGCCCCATCTACAACAGCTGAACAGCCGTTTCGCCTGACGTTAAGCCAGCCACGCTGGTCGGCGACCGCGGTCACCATGGAAGATGCCGGTACGGCAGGGGAGCGACTGGTAGGTCGCGTGCGGGTCGTCCTTACCGCGGTGCTGCTGATCATTCCGCTGTACCAGACGGTCGTCGTAAGAACTACGGAAAATTTCATAGGACTGTCGGTGGGGTCGGCGGCGCTGGCGATAGCAGTGATGATGCTCGTGCTGATTGATCGCGGCGAGTTGCGGCGCTGGGCAGGCTTCGCAACGACGGCGGTTGACGTGTCGATGGTCAGCGCGGTTCTCGTCGTGTTTCTGGTCGCCGATGCGCCCCTGACCGCGACCAACAGCCGCGTCGTTTTCGAGTGCTACTTTCTCGCCATCGGCGCCACCTGCCTGAGATATGACCGCCGCCTGTGCATCTGGGCGGGAGCCCTGGCGAGCGTGCAGTTCATTGGCATCAACGTCTACGCGGTGATGAACTGGCCGGTGACGTCGCCTTCGTTCGTCTCGACGAACTATGGGACGTTCGAGTGGTCGACTCAGATCTCGCGGGTGATCGTGATGCTGATTGCCACGGTCCTAGCGGCGCTAATCGTCGACAGGACGCAGCGGCTTCGTCAGCTTTCGACGGTCGATCGCCTCACCGGACTGCTCAACCGCGGCTACTTCGACGAGCGCGTCGAGGAGGAGGCGAGTCGAGCCCGACGGTATGGCCGACCGCTCACCGTTGCGCTGATCGATCTGGACAAGTTCAAGCAGTTCAACGACACCTATGGACACGCGGCGGGGGATGATGCGCTGCGCACGCTGGCGAACGTGCTCAAGCTCAGCGTTCGGCGTAGCGATATCGTGGCGCGGTACGGCGGCGAAGAGTTTGTCGTGATGTTTCCCGAGACCCCGGTGCACGAGGCTATGGAGAAGCTGGAAACGATCCGTGAGCGCATAGCGGCTCTGCGGATCGTGATCGCGCGGCGAACCGTTCCGGCCCAGATCACGATGAGCGCGGGGGTATCGAGCTGGCCGGAGGATGGAAGCGCGGTTGACGAGGTGTTGTTTACTGCCGACGAGCGATTGTTTACGGCGAAGCGCGCAGGCCGCAACCGTATTGTCGGCCCACCGGCTGTTCGCGAAGTGCAGGTGACGCTCAAGTTCGACGAAGGAGCCCGAGTCACGCAGCACTGAAGGTCGTGAGCCTGCGCGCACATGCCTGGCGCGCTAATCTTGCTGCATGACCGATGGATCACCCGAGCGGCCGATCTGGGTTCCAACCACGGAGCGAATAACTCAGTCGAGGCTGGCGGCGTTCATCACCTCGCTGGGCGACGTGGACCTGGTCTCCGGGGACGCGCCTGACGAGTACGGCGCGCTGTGGAATTGGTCGGTGGCGCATCCGGAACGTTTCTGGCCCGCGGTCGCGCAGTTCACCGGGCTACGCTACGCGGTCGATCCGGCCGAGCAAGATGTGACCGGGATTGGGCTCGAACGCATGGCGCCCCCCGATCTTTTGCTGGGTCCGCGCTGGTTTCCCGCCTGGCGTCTCAACTTCTCGGACAATCTGCTTCGCTTCTCCGATGAGCGGCCGGCGCTCGTTTTCTGGAACGAGTCGGGGCGGCAGAGAATGATCACCTATCGGGAGTTGGGGGAATCGGTTGACCGGCTGGCGGCGGCGTTGCACAAGGCGGGGGTGCGCGTGGGCGACCGGGTGGCGGGGTGGATGCCCAACATTCCCGAAGCTGTAGAGGCGATGCTTGCGGCGACTCGATTGGGGGCGGTGTGGTCGAGTTGCTCGCCGGACTTTGGAGTGAAGGGGGTGTTGGACCGGTTTGGCCAGATTGCTCCTCGGGTGCTGTTCGCCGCTGATGGGTATGTGTACGCCGGCAAGTCGATCGATTGCCGGGAGCGCCTGCGAGGGATAGTAGGGGCGCTTCCCACGCTCGAGCGCGTAGTGGTGGTGCCGTACCTTCGTGGGTCGATGGCGGGTCCAGAGGCGCCGGACGTACCACTAGGCGAGTGGTGGGCGAACTTTTCTAATGTGGGGGGGCCCCCCCACCGGGAATCTGGCTCCGGTTCCGGGAATCCGCGCAACCACTTGGACGCGGTCAAGGCCGAATCGTTGCCGCCCCCGGCGCGGACTCCCCGACCGATGCTGCCGTTTGACCATCCGGTCTACATCATGTACTCGTCAGGCACCACCGGCCTGCCCAAGTGCATGGTGCACGGCGCGGGTGGCACGCTGCTTCAGCACGCGAAAGAGCTGGTACTTCATACAGATCTCACGCGCGAAGACGCGATTTTCTATTTCACCACCTGCGGGTGGATGATGTGGAACTGGCTTGTTTCCAGCCTTTCCGTCGGCGCCTCGGTTGTGCTTTACGACGGTGCGCCGCTGGCCCCCGCGCCGGAGATTCTGTGGGATATGGCCGAGCGCGAGCGGATCAGCGTGTTCGGTACGAGCGCCAAGTATCTGGCGCTATGCGAAAAAAAAGGACTCGCTCCGCACCGCACTCACGACCTCGCGGCGCTGCGCACGTTACTCTCCACCGGCAGCCCGCTCGCCGTGCATGGCTACGATTACGTGGCGCGGTCCATCAAGCCGGACGTCCAGCTGTCCAGCATATCCGGCGGCACCGATCTCATCTCCTGTTTTGCGTTAGGCGTGCCCGTTCGTCCGGTATGGCGTGGCGAGCTGCAATGCCGGGGTCTTGGCATGGCGGTCGCGGTTTGGGATGAGGAAGGAACGCCGGTTCGCGGGGTGCCGGGAGAGTTGGTCTGTACTCGTCCGTTCCCCAGCATGCCAGTGGCCTTCTGGAACGACCCGGACGGTGCCCAATATCGTGCGGCGTACTTCGAACATTTTCCCGGGGTCTGGCGGCACGGCGACTGGGGCGAGCTGACCGACCACGATGGGCTGGTCATCCACGGGCGGAGCGACGCGACTCTCAATCCCGGTGGAGTGCGCATCGGGACCGCGGAAATCTACAGGGAAGTGGAGCAGCTTCCCGAAGTGATCGAAGCGCTGGTGGTGGGGCAGGAAGTGCAGACGGATGGCGAGCGTGATGTGCGCATCGTGCTTTTCGTCAGGCTCGGCGAAGCGGTTGACCTCGATGATGCCCTTCGCGAACGAATCCGGCGGCAGATCCGGGCGAACACATCGCCGCATCACGTACCCAGGAAGATCATCCAGGTTGCCGACATCCCACGCACGATCAGCGGTAAGATCACCGAGCTTGCCGTACGCAATGTCATCCACGGACGACCTGTCACCAATGTGGATGCGCTGGCGAATCCGCAGGCGCTGGAGCTGTTCCGCGATCTCGATGAGCTTCGCGGTTGACCGCCGATGCGAGCGACGTGCCGCGTCGCCTCAACGCTTGCTATTAGCCGGCTGGGGAATGCTCAACAACGAGGCCGGCAGATTGCGCAGATCAAAGCTGCCCTATGAGCAATGTGCGATGTCTGGCATATGCAATCTGCGAAATCTGCGCAATTTGCTGTTAGATATTCATTCGCGTGCGGAGGCCGCCGGTTGATATAGCAACAAAAGGAAACCGCAGATTACGCTGATTACGCAGATGCAGAACGATGCCTGACGCGTCATCTGAAAATCTGCGTAATCTGTGGTTCCCCGCTTTTGTTTTGCTGTTTGCAAGCTCTTGGTTCGGGGCGCTCCTTCGAAAGGGCCGAGTGCTGGGTGGAGAACTACAACAACAAGAAACCACAGATTACGCCGATTACGCAGATTCAGAACAATGCCTGACGCGCCATCTGCGAAATCTGCGAAATCTGCGGTTCCTTCGCCTTTTTTGTCTTGTTGTGTGCCAAGGCCTTGGCTCGCCGTTCCCTTCTTAGTTCTGCGGTCGGCTGTTGCAGTAGTCCCCTTTACTCCATGCGAAGCGTGATCGCCGGATCGACGCGGGCCGCCCGGCGAGCCGGGATCCAGCTTGCCAGGAGCGCGACCGGCATCAGTATGAGCACGGCGACGGCCAGCGTCAGGGGATCGATCGGTTCCACACCATAGAGTTGTGCACGCAGTAGCCGCGCGCCGGCGAAAGCGGCGACCAGGCCGAAGGCGATGCCCAATACACCGAGCCCCCAACCCCGGCGCATGATCATGCCTAGCACATCGCGCTGCCGGGCGCCGAGCGCCATCCTAATCCCGATTTCGCGCGTGCGCTCGGAAACGCCGTGGGCGATTACTCCGTAGAGCCCTATCGACGCCAGCACGATCGCCGTAAAGGCGAACAGCGCCAGCAGCGTCATGAGGAAGCGGGGCTGGGCAATCGATTCGGAGAACCGGCTCTGCATGGTCTCTATTTCGAAAACGGGAATCTGCGGATCGACAGCGGCGATTGCCTCGCGCAGCGGCGCGGTAAGAGTCTCCGGAGCGCGGCTTGCGTGCACGACGAATTGCAGCGTTGAAACCGGATACTGAGCGTGCGACAGGTACAGCACCGGCCTCTGCTCCTCGCTGGCACCGAAATCGCGAGTATCACGCACAACGCCTACCACCGTACCTCCGGCACGCCCACGTCCGAGCCCGAAGGAGGTCCCGATTATCACCTCGTGACCTAACGCTTCGGCGCCTGGGAACATCATCTGGGCAGCGGACTCGTTGAGCACGATCGCGCCTGGTGCGCCCATGCGGTCGGTGTCCTCGAGTGGGCGCCCGCGCACTACCGGAATGCTCATCGCGCTGAAGAAGTCGGGCCGAACGATGCGAATCTGGTTGACGAGTCGATCCTGGTCCTCGTCCGGGAGCTCGCGACCATCGATCGAATGCGCGGTGATGGCGAAGGAGTTGCCAGACAGCGGCAGCGCCATCGTAGCGCCAAGCTTCTCCACGCCGGGAATCGCCCGCATGCGCTCGACTACCTGAGTGTAAAAGGATTCAACACGCTCCGGCGTGTCGTAACGGGCGTCAGGTGTCGCAACGGTAAAGGTGAGTCGCGAGTCGGTGGCGAAGCCCAGGTCTGTGCGCTGGAGCGCGACGAAGCTGCGCATCAACAAGCCGGCGCCGACGAGCAGCACAAATGCCAGCATCATCTCCGAGATCGCCAGCACCCGGCGAGCACGGTGCGCCTCGGCGGTGACCGAGCTTCCGCGCCCACCGCCAACGAGCTGTTGCGACAATCCGTGCGGGGGTACCAGCCGCAACGCAGGGAAGATTCCAAACAGGAGCCCGGTGAGCAGGCTGACGACCAGAGTCACCAGCAGAACGCGCATGTCGATGGACGCGGCCTGCAGGAACGGGTCGTCGGGACGCAGCTGTGCGAGTAGCGGCGTGCCCCACGCGGCCAGCAGCACGCCAATGCTCCCGCCGGCAACCGCCAGCACGAGACTCTCGGCGAGCACCATTCTCGTCAGGCGGCCGCGTGACGCGCCAACCGCCTGACGAAGCGCCAGGTCGCGACGGCGGCCCAGAGCCCGGGCTACCAGCAGGTTGGCGACGTTCGCGCAGGCGATCAGCAGTACCAGGGCGACAGCTCCGAGCAGCACGTACAGCGCGGGCCGCACATCGCCGACAAGTGATTCGCGCAGCGTGATGACGGTGCCGCTCGTCTCGCGATTGGAGGTGGGATACTCGGCCGCCAACCGCTCGGCGATACTCGCGATCTCGGTACTGGCGCGTTCGACAGTGGCTTCGGGAGCCAGACGCGCCACCACGTCCAGGTAGTGCGCGCCGCGTTGCGTCGCGAGATCGTCGGCACTGAACCGTCTCGGCGTCCAGATGACGGCGCCACGGGGGTACTCGAAGCCCGGTGCAGCGACACCGATCACCGTGTACGGCGAGCCGTCGAGTTGAATTCGCGTTCCGATAACTCGCGGGTCGGCGCCGAACTGTGTCCGCCAAAGCCCATTGCCGAGCACTACCGTCGCCTCCGCGCCCATCTCCGCGTCAGGGCCGCTTATCGCTCGACCAAGAGCGAGCGGCACCGCCAGTACGTTGAAGAAGTCTCCGGTTACCTGCGCGGCACGGAGCTGTTGTGGCTCGCCCGATTCGGTGAGTGTATAGGAGTTGCGGTGAAAGGCCGCCATGCCCGTGAACGCATTGCTCTGCGCCCGCCAATCGAAAAAGTCAGGTGGGGACGCGGTGGAGCGCTGCTCGGAACTGGTCTGATAGACGCGAACTATCTTGTCAGGCGACGGATATGGCAGGTCCCGGATGAGGGTCGCGTTCACCAGGCTGAAGATCGCGGTGTTGGCCCCAATGCCGAGCGCGAGCGTCAAAACGGCTATGGCGGTAAAGCCCGGTGCGCGGCGCAAAGTGCGCACGGCGTACCGAAGGTCATGGAATAACTCTGACATTGTCTGTCCGGACCGAGAAGAAGGGTGCGTGGGCCCTATTTCAGCGCATGGACACCTAGGGAAGTAGTGTGCCGCGGAAAAGCGCCGCTAAGTGGTGCCCTCGCAACGGTTTAAGTTTACCAGCGGAGCGCCGGGCTGTTCGAAGGTGGGACGCACGTGTTCGATGTTGGAGTAGCCGGCGGCGCGTTCGCCTGCTTTACAACCGAATGTTAAGTTGAGCTTCCAGCTGTCGGAGACAACGCGGGAGTCTGTGCGCACGCGGTTCTGTGCGCCGTCGACGACGAAGACGATTCGGGACGGAGGGGCTGAATGGCAACCACAACCGCGCCGCAGACCGATCAGGCGCACGATGTCTTCCCGATCAACGGCACCGATCACATCGAGTTCTGGGTGGGCAACGCGAAGCAGGCGGCTCACTACTACCGCACGGCGTTCGGTTTTCGGCTGATCGCCTATCGGGGGCCGGAGACGGGGACGCGCGACCGGGTGAGCTACGTGCTCGAGCAGAACAAGGTGCGATTCGTATTGACGACGGCGCTCACAGCCGATCATGCGATTCAGCAGCACGTAAACCGGCACGGGGATGGCGTAAGGGATCTCGCGTTATGGGTCGATGATGCGCGCGAAGCGTTTGCGCGGGCAGTGGAGCGCGGTGCGCAGGCGGTATTCCAGCCCCAGGTGCTTCGCGACGATGACGGCGAGGTGGTGATCGCCGGCATCAAGACGTATGGCGATACAATCCACTCGCTTGTCGAGCGGCAGAACTATGCGGGCTCGTTCATGCCCGGGTTCCGGAAGGAACAGCCGCGGTACAATCCCGAGCCGATTGGGTTGCAGTACGTCGACCACTGTGTCGGCAACGTGGAGCTCGGCCGGATGAATAGCTGGGTGAAGTTCTACGAAGACGTCATGGGGTTCAAGAATCTGATCTCATTCGACGACAAGGACATCTCTACCGAGTACAGCTCCTTGATGAGCAAGGTCGTGTCCAACGGCAATGAGCGCATCAAGTTCCCGATCAACGAGCCAGCGGCGGGAAAGAAGAAGTCGCAGATCGACGAATATCTCGAGTTCTACGGCGGGCCCGGCGTGCAGCACGTGGCGATCACCACCGAGGACATCGTGCACACGGTGAGCGCGTTGCGTGACCGAGGGATCGAATTTCTCCGTGTTCCGACGACCTACTACGAAGAACTGCAGGGCCGCGTCGGCAAGATCGATGAGCCGGTAGATCAACTTGCCGAACTGGGAATCCTCGTGGATCGCGACCCGGACGGCTATCTGCTGCAGATCTTCACCAAGCCGGTGGAAGACCGCCCGACCCTGTTCTACGAAATAATCCAGCGCAAGGGCGCCCGCAGCTTCGGAAAGGGAAACTTCAAAGCGTTGTTCGAGGCGATCGAGAGGGAACAGGAAGCGCGAGGAAACTTGTAAAGAGGGATATGGCTGTAAGACAGAATTGCGAAGTGCGAATTGCGAAAGAATCGCTTCGCACTTCGCACTTCGACGTGGAACCTAACAGAGACCTTCCCCATGCCTATCTACCACACCCTCGGCCAGGTTCCTCGAAAGCGCCACATGGCATTTCGCAAGCCTAACGGCGGCGTCTATGCTGAGCAGTTGATGGGGCACGAGGGGTTCACCGGAACGTCGTCGCTGCTGTATCACACGCATCCGCCGACGACGATCAAATCGGTCAAGCGGCTGCGCGACCTGTCGCTCGAGGCCGATGACGATGCGACTCTCAAGCACCGGCACTTCCGAACGTCGCGGGTGAAGCCAGGCGGGAGCCCGACGCTGGACCGGACGGCGCTGCTGTTCAACGCCGACATAGCGATGCATTATGCGGAGCCTGACGAACAGGATGCGCATTTCTACCGGAATGCGCAGGCCGACGAATGCGTGTACGTCGCGAAGGGCCGCGGGGTGCTGGAGACGATCTACGGCGATCTGCCGTACGGCGAGGGCGACTATCTCATCATCCACCGCGGCATCCTCCATCGCTACAAGATGGAGATGGCGGCTGGCCCGACGAAGCTGGTCATCTTCGAGAGCCGCGGGCACGTACGCTGGCCCAAGCGCTACCGCAACGAGTTCGGCCAGCTACTCGAGGGAGCGCCGTATTCGGAGCGCGACATCCGCCGGCCGTCGAGCCTCAACACGCACGACGAGATGGGTGACTTTCCCCTGCTCGTCAAGCAGTACGACGCCCTCAACGAATTCATGCTCGATCACCATCCATTCGACGTCGTGGGCTGGGACGGCTACTTCTATCCGTGGGCGTTCAACATCCGCGACTTCGAGCCTATTGTCGGACGCTACCACCAGCCGCCTCCGGTCCATCAGACGTTCCAGGGCGATGGATTCGTGATCTGCTCGTTCTGTCCGCGGCCATACGACTTCGGGGAAGATGCGATTCCCGCTCCGTACAATCACAGCAACGTCGATTCCGACGAAGTGATCTACTATGCGTCGGATGAGTTCATGAGTCGAAAGGGCATTGAGTTCGGCAGCGTTACGCATCATCCGGATGGGATTCCGCATGGTCCGCATCCAGGCCGATACGAGTCGAGCATCGGCCAGAAGTTCACCAACGAGCTGGCGGTGATGATGGACTCGTTCCGTCCCCTTCAGATCGCCAAGGCCGCGCGCAAGATCGAGGAACCTGGCTATCAGGAGTCATGGATCGAAGCGCAGCATGGGCTTATTGCTCCGGAGCAAGGTTTATTGACGGATTGAGGATCTGGAAAGCGGGAAATGGGAAACGGGAAATGGGAAACGTGATCGGCGGCCGCGAGGTGGTCGCCGATCTTGTTTAAGCGCGAAGCAAAGGTTGTGCGCCGCCATCCCGCGAGACAGTATGTCCGAGCGTTCCCTTTTCCCGCTTCATACCTCCGTTTCCCGTTTCCGTTTCCCGCTTCATATCTCCCCTTTCCCGTTTCCCATTTCCCGTTTCCCGTCGTTCAATGCCAAGCCTAACACGAATCGCTTTCATCAGTACACTGCTCCTCGGCGCCGCACCGATCTACGCTCAGTCCATTGCCGAATTCACACGCGGTATGGAGAAGCGCGATGGATTTTTCCCCATTCATTGGGATGCCGCGCGCGGGCGTGTTCTGCTCGAGATACCGGTGCCTGGCGAGGAGTTTCTCTATCTGCGTTCCCTGGCGACCGGCTTCGGGATCGCCGGGCCGGACATCGACAGAGGAAGAGTGGGCGACGAGGGACTGGCGCACTGGGAGCGCAGTGGCAAGTCGCTTCACCTCGTTCTGGAGAATCCGCGCTTTCGTGCGGTGACCGGGAGTGACGAGCTCAAGCGGTCCGTACGTGAATCGTTTCCCACCTCTACCCTCGCAGCGCTCGAAATCGTCGCCGAGGATGCCGGCCGCGTGCTCGTCGATGCCACGCCGCTGGCGTTGAGCGATGTGGGCGACATACGCGGCGAACTGCGCGAGGAGGGGCAGGGGAATTTCACGCTCGACAGGAACCGCAGCCGCGTCTATCTCGAGCACACCAAGGCGTTCCCTCGCAACACCGAGCTCGAAGCCTCGCTGACCTTTACCTCGGACAACCCAGGCCGAGAAGTGCGTGCGCACGCGCCCGATGGCTATGCGGTTACGATCCGCGAGCACCATTCGTTCGTCAAGCTTCCAGAACCGGGATTCAAACCGCGCGAATTCGATCCGCGGGTCGGCGTATTTCCGGTGACCTTCTTCGACTACTCCAAGCCGTTCGATGCGGATTTCATAACGCGGTATGCCGTTCGGCACCGGCTAGTGAAGCGTAATCCTGGCGCCGCGCCATCGGAGCCCGTCGAGCCGATCGTCTTCTACCTCGATCCAGCCGTGCCGGAGCCGTATCGGACCGCCTTCAGGCAGGGGGCGATGTGGTGGAACAAGGCATTCGAGGCTGCCGGCTTCATCAACGGCTTTCAAGTGGAGGACATGCCGGCCGACATGGATCCGCTCGACGCGCGTTATGACGTGATCCAGTGGGTGCACCGGACCGCCCCGAGCTCGTCGTGGGGCGCGAGTTTCGTCGATCCGCGAACGGGAGAGCTGATCAAGGCCGCGGTGCGCATGGATTCCCACCGCTCGGCCGCCGACTACAACATTTATGCGGGGCTCATTCCGGCCGGCGCGGTCGAAGGTGCTCCGACGGCCTTTGGACTCGATGAATCGTGGCTGGCCACGCTCGACACGACAATCGACGCAACTGCGTTTGCGATGTGGCGGCGCCGGCAGCATTCCGCGCACGAAGTGGGACACACGCTCGGCCTGGCTCACAACTTCATTGGCCACGCCGACGAGCGGAGCACGGTGATGGACTACCCGCCACCGGTGATCCGTCTGACGAACGGACAGATCGATCTGAGCGATGCCTATCGCGAGGGGTTGGGAATCTACGACACGCTGGCCATTCGCTGGGCCTACGAGGAATTCCCGACGCCGGCCGCCGAGGAGGCGGGCCTGGCGGCGATAGTTCAAGAGATGGCCCGTCGCGGCGTGCGCTTCATGTCGAACCCTGACGAGGGCGCCGGTGGAAGCTTTCCCGATGCGACGACCTGGGTAGGGGGAGGCGATGCGATTGACGAGCTGGAGCGCACGATGGCGGTGCGCCGCGTTCTGCTCGAGAAGTTCGATGAGCGCGCGATCGACACCGGTTCGCCAATGTCGGGCTTGAATGCGCGCCTATCACCTGTCTATCTTCACCATCGGTACTCGCTCGGCGCGGCGGTAAAGGCGGTTGGCGGCATGAAGTGGCGGTATGCCGTGCGCGGCGACACGCAGCCGCCAACGGAATTGATCGACGCGGCTACCCAGCGGCGCGCGCTCACCGTAGTCCTCGACGCGATTCAGCCAAGGGAGTTGGCGGTGCCGGAGCGCGTGCTCGCGCTGCTCGCGCCCCCTGCCTACGGCTACCGTCAGGAGGAGCGGCGGGCATTCGAGACGCGGGCGGCGCCCGCGTTCGATCAGATCGAGATCGCGCGAGTGCTGGCGACGATGGTCGTCCGGCCCCTGTTCATGCCGCAACGTGCCGCGCGACTGGTGGCATTTCACGATCGCGACCCGCGGCTGCCGTCGCTCACCGAAGTGATTTCTTCCACAATCGACCGCACCTGGGGCGCGACGCACACAGCGCGCGAGGCGGCGTTAGGGCGCGTTGCCGAACGAGTGGTTGTCGATGAGCTGATCCGTCTTGCAGGGGAGCCTGACGCCTCAGTCGAGGCGCGCGCAGGCGCCGAATGGGGGCTGCGGCGGATCGCGGCGCTGGCGCCGGTGCGCGATGGAATTACCGGCATGGAG
>JBGTNB010000411.1:0-3527 GCA_041743285.1 Gemmatimonadaceae bacterium | reverse complement strand
GTCGTCGTCCCATGCGTCGTCCCCTCACTATTACAGCTCTGCCGACCTGGCCAGATTCACCGAGATTGGCCGCGGTAACAAGGACCTCGCCGACAAGTTCTTCGCGTGGTACGGCGCCGTGTTCGCCGAGGGCGCGCTCACCGTGCGCGAAAAGTCCCTGATCGCGCTCGCCGTGTCGCACGCGGTCCAGTGTCCGTACTGCATTGATGCGTACTCGAAGGACGCGCTCGAGCAGGGCTCCAACCTCGACGAGATGACCGAGGCGGTGCACGTGGCCGCCGCCATTCGCGGCGGTGCCTCACTGGTGCATGGCATCCAGATGCTCAACCACGCCGACGATCTGGGGATGTAGGAGTGTCACGCATTCTGCAGACTCTCCAGAAGCGCGGCTCGACGCTCGCGTCAGGCGCCGGTCAGCGCGTGAGGCTCGCCGAGATACCGGTGGCACGCTCGTTCGAGCGCGCACTCGAGAGCTCGGGACTCTGGCCGCTACGTCCCACGCAACTGGAGATTCTCCAGATCAACGTCGGAAAGCGGTGCAACCAGACTTGCAGGCATTGCCATGTGGACGCAGGCCCCGACCGCAAGGAAGTAATGCCTCGCGAGGTGGTCGAAGCGGTACTCGACTTTCTGGAGCGCGCACACATCCCGACGCTCGACATAACGGGCGGGGCGCCGGAACTGCATCCCGACTTCCGTGAGATGGTGGTACGGGCGGCGCGGATGGGTGCGCACGTCATGCACCGGTGCAACCTTACGGCGGTGCTCCTTCCCAACTACGCCGACATCCCGCAGCTGCTCGCCGAGCATCGGGTGGAGATCGTGGCGTCGCTTCCATACTTCCAGGGCCGGGAGACCGATGCCCAGCGCGGGGATGGCGTGTTCGAGGAGTCGATCGAGTCACTGCGTCGGCTGAACTCCCTTGGCTACGGAATGGGTAATGGGCTGGTGCTCAACCTGGTGACCAATCCAGTAGGTACTTTCCTGCCCGGCAACCAGCTGGCGCTCGAGGTGCGCTGGAGGAACGAGATGCGCCGCCGTTACGCGATCGAGTTCGATCGGCTCTACACAATCACCAACGTACCAATTAGCCGGTTCCTCGAGTTTCTGGAGGAGCGCGGCCGGACGGTGGAATACCTGACGACGCTCGTGAACGCATACAATCCCGCAGCGGCGGCCGGCGTCATGTGCCGGAACACCCTGTCGGTGGGATGGGACGGCACGCTGTACGACTGCGACTTCAACCAGATGCTCGAGCTCCCCATCGGAGGCGTGCTCCCTCAGACCATTTTCGACATCGACCTGAAGGCGCTCCAGGGGCGCGCGATCGCCGTGGGTCCACACTGCTTCGCGTGCACGGCCGGGGCCGGTAGCTCGTGTGGCGGCGCGGTCACGTTGCCGTAATGCATTCGCGCGGCGACATGGACCTGGACGAGCAACCAATGCTTTCCGTCATCATTCCTGCGCTTGACGAAGAGCGGTCGATCGGTGTGCTGCTGGAGGATCTCCGCGAACTGGATGTAGCGCATGAAGTCATCGTGGTGGATGGCGGGAGCGGTGACAATACGGTTGCGGTGGCGACTCGGCTCGGCGCCCGAGTATTGCGCACGCGTCAGGGGCGCGGTTGGCAGCTCGCTGAAGGCGCACGGGCCGCGTCGGCGCCGATGTTCTGCTTTTTGCACGCCGACGTTCGACTGAGTGAACGCGCGCGTCGAGAGCTCGAAGATCTCGGACGATTACGCCCCTCGGGTGCCTTCTCATATCGCTTTCGCATCGACGCTCGTGGTTGGCGCTATCGCTTCATTGAGTTCGGCGCTCGTGTGCGCATGTGGTTGTTCCGCATGCCTTACGGCGACCAGGGGCTCGTCGTCTCACGAATCGATTATCAGAACGCCGGCGGGTATCCCGATATCCCCCTGATGGAGGACGTCGCATTGGTGGACGCCCTCAGGGACGTTACGGTTGTGCGGCAATTGCGGTCGCCGCTCCCGGTTTCGGCGCGGCGATGGGAGAAGGACGGTCCGCTCACCAGAATGTTGAGGAACTGGCGACTCATGATTGCCTATCGACTCGGTGCGTCTCCACTTCATCTTGCCAGCCGCTATCGTCCACTTGGCGATTCGACGATTCCATCCACGCCGGGAAGGGCAGATGGCTGAGTTCTCGGATCTGCCACTCCGGTACCGGCTCGAGATGGCGCTGTACCGTTGGCGCCACGTCGAGCCGCTCGACTGGACGCCTTTGAGGACCTCGCTGCGAGAAGCGCGAATTGCGCTGGTGACGACCGCGGGGCTGTACCAGCCCTCCATCGACGAGCCGTTTCGCCGCGTGCCAGGCGGTGACTACGGCTTTCGCGTCATCGCCGATGACGTCCAGTTGCAGTCGCTCGAGGTAGGCCAGACCAGTTCGGCGTTCGACCGCAGCCCGATGGAAGCGGACCGGAATGTCGCGCTTCCGATCACGCGGTTGCGTACGCTCGTACTCCTCGGCGAAGTTGGATCGTCGGCGCCACGGCATCTGAGCTTCAACGGTTCCATTACTGCTCCCGGACGCCTGATTCGCGATAGCGCTCCCCAAGCGGCCAGAATCCTTGCCGATGACGCCGTGGATGCGGCGCTGCTCGTTCCCGTTTGACCATTGTGCACTCAGTCCGTGGGACTGATCGCCGGGGTGCTGGAGCGGTATGGAATCGCGACGGTGTGCATAGCGCTCGTCAGATCAGTCGCGGAGGCCGTGCGTCCGCCGCGCGCGCTGGTGGTGCCGTTCCGCTTTGGCGCGCCGCTCGGCGGTGCGCACGATGAGACCGGCCAACTCGCTGTGATGATGGCGGCGCTACGGTTGCTCGATGATTCCGGCCCGCCGCCGCTGCTGAGGGACTATCGTCATAACGACTCGATCTGAGCGTGTCGCGCGAGCCACGCGCGCCAGTCGTTGGCCGTATCGATGTCGCGGCGTTCTTCGAGCAGGGCCACCGACAGTCCGATCGCGCGCGCCCGGTCGAGCGTAACGCGTAGCGTGTGCTCCGAACTCCACGGTACGCGCTCGAAGAGTGACAGGTGAAGTCGCCTCATGCCAATGAGGTAGTAGCCACCGTCGCTGGCCGGTCCCAGGACGACATCCGCCGTGGTGAGTCGATCGAACGCTTGCTCGATCACTGACCCTGTGACGTCGGGACAGTCCGTGCCGATCACCACGACGCGCTGCGCGCCAAGCCGCACAGCGTCCGCGATCGCAGCGGCCATCCGCGTACCCAGGTCGCCGCCGCCTTGCGGTCTCAGTGCGACCGATGGTCCGAGCCACTCGCCCATCGTTCGGCCCCCGCCGTCGGGAGTGTAGGTGACCGTGACCGAGTACGTACCAGCCTTCTGCACCGCGCTTATAACGATTTCAGCCAATCGCCTGTAGGCGGAGAGCGCATCCTCGTCGCCTAACTCGGCGGCGATGCGCGTCTTGACTTTACCCGCCTCGGGGACGCGGGCGAAGATGAGGAGTGAGCGGCGGTGATCGGTCATCGATGAACAGGCGAG
>JBGTNB010000410.1:0-2690 GCA_041743285.1 Gemmatimonadaceae bacterium | reverse complement strand
CCGGCGAACAGAACGAAGGCGGCGAGCGCCAGTACCTGACGATTCACGGATGGCTCCTAACGGGGCGACGCTTGTGTTACAGTTCGCGCCCGACGAGGGCTTCGAGCTGGGCCTTTGCGACGCGATAGTCGTAACGGGCGGAAATGAGCGCCGCGCGCGCCTGGTTGAGCGTGGTCTGCGATGTGAGCAGGTCGAGCAGCGTCGATGCGCCGAGGGCGTACCGCTGTTGCTGCACTCGCAGATCCTCCTCGGCGGCTTCGACCGAGGCCTGTTGAATTTGGATACGGCGCTCGGCGAGTTGGAGCGAACCGAGATGCTGCGTCAGGTTTTGCTGGGCAGCGAGACGAGAGTCCCGCAGCGACGCCTGTGCGTTATCGCGGGTGACATCGGCGCGCACGATCGCATCCTCACGTGAGAACTGGTTGAACAGCGGGAAATTCAGTGATAGGCGGAGCGCTCCGCTGTACTGGTACGGATCTTCGGTGAGGCCAAACCGGCCGGTGCCGCTTCCACCGCGCGAATACGAAGCGGAGATAGTCGGCAGGTAGCGAGTGTTGGCAGCACGGCGGCTGGCGCGTGCGGCTGTCAGATTCGCTTCCGCCTGATTCACCACCGGTCCGTTGATCGCCATCGAATACAGAGACATGCTATCGATGACGAGCGCTCCCATTTCGCCGAGCGTGTCGGCTGGGTTGGCGGTGACAAGCTCGTTGGTGCCGACCAGTCTGGTGAGCGCCGCATTGGCAATTCGAAGGTCGTTGCGCGCGGTTTCGAGCGCCAATTCCGCGTTGCCAACCTGAATGAGCGACCGGAGCGAATCGGACTTGGTCGCCACACCGGCAGTGACACGCGCGGTAGCGGCGCGCAGCTGCTGCTGCGCCTGCTCGAGCTGTGCGAGCGCGGCCGATTCCGATTCGCGCGCGGCCAGCACGTTGTAGTACTGCTGCTTGACGTTGAGCGAAACGTTGAACTGCTGCGTGATGTAGTTCGCTTCCGAGGCATCGACCGAAGCTCGCGCGGCACCAAGGTCGTAGAAGCGCCGCCCGCCATCGAACAGCTCGAGGCCGAACGTCATGCCGGTGCTGTACGACCAGGGCTCGCTCGGGAGCGTTATTGTCTGTCCATCGCGGATGATAGTCGCGGCATCGTTGAATGAGCGCGTTCCGCCGGCACTGACCGACAAGCTGGGGATGAACGCGGCGTACGCATTGTTGACCTGTTGCCTGCTCGTGCGCTCGAGTCCCCTCGCCTGAACGGCTGCCGGTGCATTACGATGGGCAAGGGAGACGGCCTCATCGAGCGTAATGGGCCGGGCATTCTCCCTATCGCCCGTCTGGGCCGTTAGCGCAACTGGAACGAGCAGCAGGGCTGCCCATATCGACTTCATCTGCTTTTCCTCTTGCCTTTCTTGTCGTCGTCCCGCTTCTGGTCGAGCAGGAACTGCTCGAACGCGGCGCGTTGGTCGGCTTCCAGCATTTCCCGTATTTCGCTGCGCGCCCACTCACGAATGGAATCCAGCCCGGGCCGAACCGGCTCGAATGCGGCCGTCAAGTCGCGGTGCCGCTTGTCGAGGATGCTGTCGAGTTGAACCCGTTGCGCGGGGGAAAGTTTCAGCTCGCTGCCCAGCCGGTCGCGATAAGAAATGCGCGTATCGGCATGCGCTGCGCGAACATCGAGCACGTGTGCCGAGGCATAGCCGACTACCCATCCAACGGCCAGGGCCCCTATTAGAAATGCTATCGCGATGTGCTTGGAACTAGCCATACGTCTCTCCGTCAGGGAGCGGTGACCAGCCGCAACGTCGCTTCCCGGTCCGGGAGCGGGGTCGTTTCCGTCGCCATCTGGTGCGCCAGCGTGCGAGGCGTCTCGATCACCGAATTTACCGCTTCACGGCGCTGCTCCGTACGCAGCTCAGCCAGGGTAAGCGCCGCGGCTGCTACCAGAATGCCCGCGGCCACCAACCCGGTTCTCATCCATTGCTGGTAAGGCATCCACCAGCCATCGCCTTCAGCGGCGACGCTCGCCAGGATCCGGGCTTCGAGGCTTTGCCAATAGGCAGGATCGTCAGGCGCGGCGTACAGCTCACGCAGCGCCCGCGTCAAGGCATCGTCGCGCCCCTCGGGCCCGATCCGAATTTCGTTCGTCATTGTTCAGCGCTCCGCATATCGGCAAGCATACGGCGTAAGGCCGCACGCGCATGGTGTAAATCCGAACGAGCCGTGCCCTCGGGGATAGAAAGCATTGTCCCGATCTCCCCGTGAGTGAAGCCCTGTACATCGTGCAGGACGATCACCGCCCGCTGGCGTTCCGTCAGCTTCGAAAGCCCTTCTTCCAGCCGCGCGCGCAGTTCTGCATCCACCGCCGGATCGCGAAACGGCGTTGCCACGGTTTCGGGCAGCTGATCCGCATCCCGCACCTTCCTCCGCCGGCCGATATCCAGCGCGGCGTTTGCCACAATCCGATTCAGCCAAGCCCCAAACGGCTGGTCGGGACGAAAGCGGTCGAGAGCGCGATACGCGTGCAGAAACGCGTCCTGAACCGCGTCCTCAGCGTCTTCCCGCGTGAGTGTGATCGCCCGCGCCACCGCAAACGCCCGCGCCTGGTGCAGGCGGACGAGCGCCGCGAACGCCTCACGGCTTCCGCCCTGCGCCTCGATTACCAGGCCGCGCTCGTGCAGCCGTCGCTCCGGG
>JBGTNB010000409.1:0-2697 GCA_041743285.1 Gemmatimonadaceae bacterium | reverse complement strand
CGACGCCGATGCCTCCGCCCCGCCACACTCGGCGCCGAAATAGACCTCGGGTGTGTCGATGCCGATCAGGCGAACGTCCTCGGTGCGGTTACCGACGGCGACCTCGATCGTGTCGCCATCTGCAATGTCGGTGACTCGCGCCGAGCGTGCTCCCGCGGCTGTCTCAACGCCGGAGCCCGCAACGAGCAGGACCCCGACGCCGCCGAGCACCAGCCGGGCTAGTTGACCTTGAATTTTCGGTCGCGCGTATCGCACGGCGCGTCAGCGCTGTTGCGTGCTCTGACTCGGACCTCGCCGCGGACGCTGTCTCCTCCCTTAAGCGTCCCAGCGGCCTTTGCGTTGACGCCGCTGAAATTGCCGAGCACCTGCAAGCGGCGCGATCTGAACTTCTTACCGTCCCCGTCGATCTTCGAGCGCTTACCAGCGAACTTGAGCTTTTGTCCGTTGCCGCATTGGGCCGGTAAGCCACGGAACCGGAATTGCTCAACCTCGCGAAGCTCTTCGTCCTGCGTGGTCGCCTTCAAGCAGACCTTCGAGCCGCTGATCCCGACGAACTTGCCGCACAACTTCTCCGTCTTGACCGGATCCGGCGGTGGTGGCGGAGGTGGTGGCGGCGGTGGGGCGCCGCCTCCTCCGCCTCCTCCGCCCCCGCCGGTGGAGCAGGGACAGGGGTTGGTCTCACACGCGATGCCGTCGTTATCGGCGTCCAGTCCGTTCGGATCGCTGGGGTTGTTGTCGAGGTTGCTCTGGGCCGCAGCCTGCGACGAGAAGTCAGCGCAGTCCAGGTCGCGCTTGCTTTGCCCCGCGTCGGCGGCCGCTATCGGCGCCATCGCCAGCCAAAGGCATAGCCCCGCGGCTGCGACGAGTCCCAAGATCGTCCTACTCACCTAGTCCTCCAAGTACTTCCGGATGCCCCCGTAGGCGCGACCATAACGCACTCATTCCGAAGCCGTCACGGGCCGTTGACGATTGGCTCCCATAGGCGCCGGCGGAGATCCTCTTCCGTTTCGGCCTCTCGGTTCCCTTCTTTGCGTTTGAACAGGTAGTAGCCCATCACTGTCCCCTTGACAGCCGTGTTCTGCCCCGAGGCCATGAAACTTGTCGCGGCTCTGGTGTCCCTGGGTCACGAATACGAAATCGCCGTTGACTATTTCCCAGCCCTCGCGGCAGACACTGTTGAGCACAGTCGTTGGATCAACAACGTTCTTTCGGCGCGACGCGCTGCCGATCATCGCGACGATAATCGCGGACTGATCCATCACGTCGAGCGAGTACTGAAACACGTGGTCGCCCGCATCAAACGCCTGCCGGGCTTGACCCGCTGGCGACCACCAGAACTGCTGCCACGCCTTGTCAAAGGCTTTCTGCCGTTTCGAGTCCTCCTTGGCGGCCTTGCCGGCGTGCTTCTCCTCAGCTGTCTTCCTCAGAGCCACGTACTCACCTCCGCCCCGTCGGGTCGGGCTGATCCTAGTCCTGCGCGGTCCGCGGAGGCTGAGCGAACGCACCACCTTTCGCGCATAGCGGCAGCGCGGTCGCGGTCCTCATCTCCCGCCTAGCGGTCAGGCGGAAAAGCCGACTCGTCAAACGGCTCGCCCTCGAAGCGGCGGGCCAGCGCCTTTACAAGAGCCGCGAACTCGGACTCGGTGAGGTCCGTCTGCATGCGGTTAACAAGCTTGCATGCCAGAACGACACTGCTCTCGTCGCCCGCCGTGAGGTGCGCCCACTCAGCAGACCTCCGCGTCCCCGCGGCGAGCTCAAGTGGCACGTCGGTGAAGTAGCAGCGGTAACCATCGATCGATGGGTCGAACTGTTGCTGCATCGCCCGCAGCCGCGCTTGCTTGTTAACCGCGCGCCCGCGCCCCTGCGGGTCCTTGCGGGTCTCTAGGCGCGTCATGATTGGCCGACAACGAGCACACAGATATGACCCTGCGACCGACTGCCCGCCGCAGGCGCGGCAGGTCGTGCTGGCTGCCCAGTAGGGGTCGCTCATCACCGCGCTGGAGCCTAAGACACTGTCACTGGGCCGCCACTTCCGCTTTCGCGTGGAAGAGGCAGCGGAAGGCCACGGCGCACGATGTTGGACTTCGGACGAAAAGGTGCCCGGCTCTCGGAACTCGATGCTCGTCGGCCCTTGGCTGGCCGGCGGGGGCTTCGGTGCCCGAGAGATGGTGAGGTAGCCTCGGCCAATGTGGGTCCCGAAGTCGGAGGAGGAGCTCAGGGCCGCGCTTGAAGCCGGGAGCGTTCGGGAAACTTCCACACTGGATTTCAAGCGCGAGCTCCCGACGCCGGGGCGCAACAAGGAGCTTGCGAAGGACATCTGCGCCATGACCGTCGACGGCGGCGTGCTGGTCTACGGCGTCGGCGGCGAGGACCCGACGCGGCCGACGACTCCCTACCCGATCAGCCTGCTTGGCGCGGCCGAGCGTGTTGATCAGGTTGCGCAGGCTGCGATCTTCGAACCGCCAGTAATCGAGATAACGGACGTAGCGAGCGGCGAGGGCGAGGGGCTCGGCTACCTCATCGTTGTGGTGCCGGCCTCGCCGAGAGCGCCTCACATGGTGATCGTGGACGGTGAGAATCGCTACTGGGGGCGCGGGGCGACCGGGAATCGCGCGCTCTCCGAACGCGAGGTCGCGATGCTGTATCAGCGACGGCAACGGTGGGAGGCCGACCGGGGCGAGCTTCTCGACGCGATCG
>JBGTNB010000408.1:0-3169 GCA_041743285.1 Gemmatimonadaceae bacterium | reverse complement strand
CGCCGGCGAGCGGCGATGCCCTCGGCGGGCACTCGCGCGCGAGTCGCGGCATCCACGGCGGCGTCGCGATGCCCTTCGGGCGGCGTGGAATCCTGGGGGTCGGTCATGCAGGAAAAGAGCGCGTCAGCCGCGGAGGATGTCAAGCCGTTGGCTGCCGTTGGCCAACGAAGAGTGCGCAGACCACCGTTCATCGAGAACACTATTATCGTCGCATCACGACGCCATGTCTGAAGGGCAGGCTGTGTACCCGCGGTACAGAAAAAGCCCCACCTCACGGCGGGGCTTTCTCTGGGTGGAACGAAGAGGGTTTTTTGAAGCCCTAGCGAATAAATGAGATTCTCACCACACCTTCCGCCTTCCTCTCCCGAGGCATGACGTTAATGTAGATTGTTGAACCCGCTCGAAGGACTTGTTGGCTCAAAAACGTGTCTCTCCGCTCCGACTGATATAGAATGTATGGGCGTCGTTGAAACCAGTCAATCTTGACAACGTGAAGAACACCCGCTCTCGCGAATCGTTGATTGAGTCGCTCGCACTTCCCGTCGGCATCATCACGCTGGTGGTGTGGGCGGTAGTGACTTTCACGCTCACCGCGCCCGGGTGGATCCACGCGCTCCTCACGCTAGGCGTGTTCAGCGTACTGTGGGGCGTTGTCGCCAGAGCGACACCGCCGCCTAATCGCTAGGCGAACGGGGCTACCGCTGGCGCCGTTCACCCCGCGTCCCGCATCCCGCGTCCCGCATCCCGCAGCCTCAGATCTCCCAGTTCGACAACGCCACCCCGGCCGACAACGTCGGCTCGGGAAAGCCGGCCAGCGTCATCCGCAAATCGGTCCACCGAACCCGCGCACCTAACGCGATGAGCGTAGCATAGACTTGGGAGTTGCCCCCTTGCACCCGGAACGCAACTCGCTGCGCGGCGGCCCGCCGCGCGTACCCACAGAGCGTCCGGGCCATCGGCTCCAGCCCTTCCACCCCGTCCAGCACCATCTTCAGCACCCGCATCTCGTCACCGGCACGGCCTTCCACCAGAGGCACGGTGTGGCAAAGCGCGAAGCCGGAAATTCGTCCCTCTTCCCGAAGAAGTATGGTATCCCCAATTCCGAGCCGGTCGGTCGTCTCGATCTCACGGGTGTAGTCGGCGCCGCCGGCGATTCGCGCCGTCAAGGCACGACAGGCCTTGAGCACTTTTCCCTTTTCCGACCCCGTGAGGGCACTCAACAGTGACGGCCCGCGCCCGGCCGCCGAGGCCTCGAGAGTGAGCGTTATCGTCAGGCGTTCGGGAAGGAAGCCCAGCTTCGAATAAAATCCAATGTTATCCATCGTGCGCGGCATCGTCTCCAACCCGATCGTCCGCGAGCCGCGTCCGCGCAGCCAATCCACTCCGGCGCGCACCACTTCCTTTCCCAGCCCGCCACCCTGTCGCTGAGGACGGAC
Organism: Gemmatimonadaceae bacterium; assembly: GCA_041743285.1. Taxonomy (GTDB): domain Bacteria; phylum Gemmatimonadota; class Gemmatimonadetes; order Gemmatimonadales; family Gemmatimonadaceae; genus JALZIF01. The sequence goes on along the minus strand of JBGTNB010000408.1, from coordinate 1,733 downwards.
TGCCAGCGGCCCCATCCACCCTTCGGTGCCGGAACAATGTACCATGTTGAAGGCGATGATCTCACCCTCGTCATCGCGCCAGAGCAGTGCACCCCCCGCCGCATCCTCGATTGCATAGCGCCAGATACTCGGATGCAGATACGGCACGCGCACGCCGGTAAGCCCGTCGCGGCGATAACGGTCCGTGAACGCTTCGCTGAAAACCGCGTTCAGCGCGGGGATGTCCTCGATGGATGCGACGAGTGGACCCTCGACGGCAGACCGGCGTAAGGCGCGCGAGACGGCCATTATCCGGCCACGGCGCCGGCCAGCTCGGCGCTCTCGTCGGATGATACGTCGTCGAGCGCTCCGCCATCTACGATGGAGCTGCCGCTTGGGGCGTCGTAGCGTACGGTGATGACGCGGTCGAGCGCGTCACGAACGGAATCGATGTGCGTTATCAGGATCACTTGATCGAAACGATCATGCAGCCTTCTGAGCAACTCCAGCACGTTGGCGCGCCGTGCTTCGTCGAGCGAGCCAAATATCTCATCGAGCACCAGAAGCGTAAGCGGCTGGCCGGCACGCTCGGCAATCATCTGCGAAATCGCCAGCCGCAGCACCAGGTTCGCCAGGTCTTCCTCACCCCCCGAAATGACCGGCTTGGGAATGCCTTCCTCGTGCACGACCAGGGCGTAGTTGGGATCGAGCTCCAGCTCCGTGTACCGGCCATCGGTAAGCTCATTGAGAAACCCGCTGGCGATCTCCGACAGCTCCGGGCGCAGCTGCCCGTTGAGATCGGCACGGAGGTCGGAATATGCGCGATCGAGCTCGTCATGCAGTCGCTTGCGGGCTAGCAACTCGTCGAGCTGCCGCCGGCGCTCGGCAAGATCGACCAGAGCGAGTTCGGCCGTATCGAGGGCCGTGCGTGAACGCGCATGCTCGGCCTCCGCGGTCACGGCCCCCAGCGCGGCGGCGCGCGCCTCATCGGCTGCGGCACCGTACTCCGCACGAGTGGCAACGAACGTCTTCTCGGAATAGGCAACGGTCGCTCGCTCGGTATTAAGGCCGGCTATGCGCGTGCGCCCATCGGTGATTCGCTTGGTAGCGTCGGCCAACTCCGTTTCGAGAGATTCGGCGCGCTCGATGAGCACGCGCAGACGCTGTGCCTCCCGCAGCCGGGGCTCGAGCCGCTGCAGCTCGCTTCTGAGCTGCGCATGTTTCGCGGCGTCATAGCCGGTGGGCAGTGCAGCGAGTGTCTTCAGGAGATCGGATAGTCGTTTCTCCTTGTCGGCGACATCGCCCGCAACGCGATCTCGCTCGGCAACGGCGGCGTGCAGCTTGGCGAGCTGTTTCTCCAACTCGCCGGTTTCCGCGTGCAGCGCGCGGCGCCTCTCATCGCAGGCGATCACGTCGTCAGGCGTGGCCTTGAGCTGTTCCAGCCGATTGCGAAAGTAGCGCCCCTCGACACTCACAGTCTCGAGCTTCTCGGCGAGCATGTCGACTACGCCCTGATAATTGGCGCCGAGCGGCCGGGCGCAGGTGGGGCAGTCTCCATCGGGACCGGCGGCAACCAGCTGCTCGTGCTGAGTCTTGAACTCGGCGTAGTCGCGGCGCAACGCCTCTAACCGCGTTTCGGCTTCCTGCTGGTCGCGGGTCCACTCACTCCGGCGGGCCTCGAGAGCGCCCTCGGCCTCCACGAGCTCACCGCGGCGCACGGCGGCCCGGCCGGCGATCTCTGGCTCCCGGCCTGC
>JBGTNB010000407.1:0-3493 GCA_041743285.1 Gemmatimonadaceae bacterium | reverse complement strand
GTCAGGCGGCCGCGAGCACGACGCCGTGTATCAGCTCAGCCGGCTCGTCGCGGCCGGGCACAACCTGCTGTACCGGCAACGCGGAACTCCCGGCCGGGCGGCATGGCGCTATCTCAGCAGTGCCGTGCCGGCCGAGATTCGCCGGTCGTGGAGGCAGATAGCTCTGGCGGCGCTGCTGCTGTTCGGCCCGGCGGTCGCTACCTACATCGCCATCGTGCAGTCCCCGCCGCTCGGATACGAACTGATGCCGGCAAGCATGGTCGAGCGCGCGGAGAGCGCTCGCGCGCGGGAGGCAATGGGGGAAGGGTATCTCCCCAAGGACGAGGAGATCCCCCTCCCACTGCTCGCCACCGGTGTTGCGACCAACAACATCCAGGTGACGTTCGCCGCTTTCGCTTCGGGGATGACGGCGGGAGTGCTTACCGTGTTACTGCTCGTTTCGAATGGGGTGATGATCGGGGGCGCGGTCGGGTTGTTCGAGAGCATGGATGTGGGCCACCTGATCTGGGCATTCGTCGCGCCTCACGGTGTTCTGGAACTGTTCGCCATCTGCGTGGCGGGAGGGGGTGCCTTCCACCTGGCGGCCGCGATACTGCTGCCGGGGCGCCTGACGCGACGGGAAGCGATGGTCGTCAGGGGCCGCCGCGCCATCCGGCTCATCGCCGGCGCAGCCATGTTGCTGATGGTAGCGGGAGCAATCGAAGGATTCATCTCGCCGCTCGTGTGGCCGATAGAATGGAAATTCGCCGTCTCGGCGTTTACAGCGGTAATACTCCTCGCGTTTCTCTCGCTGGGCAGGCACGGATCTGGGCGGGTTCCCGCCGAGCGGTTTGCCTATAGTGAGGCGCGCGCCTTGAGTTCGAGATAGCGATTGATCACCGCTGCCGTCATCGCTTCCGGCGGCACATCGAGTACCGATACGCCAGCGCGGCGCATCCGCAACAGAGCCTCGTCGCGCGCCTGCAGCAATTCTTCCGCGGCCGCTCTCTCGTATATCGAGTCGATGGCACCTCCAGACTCGTTGACCGCTGCGGCGATTAGTTGTTCGTTGCGAAGCGCCACGACCAACGGGAGATGCCGGGCCGCGCTGCGCGAGGTGTGTGCAATGAGTGCCTGAGACGCTCGCACATCGATCACGTCGGTGAACAGCACGATCAGTGAACGTTTACGGTGCCGCGCGGTCAGGGTGCGAAATGCGAGCGCGTAGTCAGGCTCGACCATGCTGGCGCGCAGCGGAACCAGGGCCTCCCTGACCCGGGTGACTGCGCCCGGCCCACCCATTGGCGGCACGAACGCTCGCACCTCATCATCGAAAGCGATCACCCCTACGCGGTCGCCGGAGCTGGCGACGATGTCGGCCAGTACGAGCGAGGAATTGAGCGCATACTCCAGGCGCGGAAGCGGGCCGGCGAACTGCGTCATCATTCGGCCGAGATCCACGGCTATGATCACCGTCTGCCCCTGCTCGACCGTGTGCTGGCGCGTAATGAGCTGCCGGCGTCTCGCCGTAGCCTTCCAATCGATGTGCCGCGGGTCATCTCCCCGCTGATACTCCCGCAGATGGGAGAACGTGGTGCCTTCGCCGCGGCGCCGTGTGCTGCGTATACCCAGATCGCGCATTCGGTGCTGCAGGGTGAGCAGACGGTAGCGTGCGACACCGCTTACCGACGGCGTCACCGTGATGCTCGGGCCATCTTCCAGGTAGTACAGCGTACGCTGCATGACGCCGAGCGACGTGCGCACGCGAAGTGCGACCGGTCCGAGAGGCCAGCTCCCGCGGCGGCGCCCCTCGAGCTCGATTGGAATCACGCGCTCGCTCCCTGGTGGCAGGGCGAGGAGGAACGGAGGCTCGGTGTGCCTGACGGCGCCGGCCGGCGGTTCATCGTACAGCGCGATGCGCATAGCGCGAGGCCATCTCGAGCGGATGAGGTACTCGCCCTCCACCGTGTCGCCTACCCCAACGCTATCGGTGAGATGCCGGACCACCTCGACTCCCGCTGCGTTCGGCAGCAGCACGGCGTCGGCGATCGCCAACGCAAGCAGCGCGAGCAGAGCAGTCGAAGCGAGGAGAAGGCCAGCGGTGCCGGGAATGAGCCAGACAAGCGCGCTGGCGGCGAGCATCGCCGCAAGGCGGCGTGCTGGAAAGGGCAGCCCGCGCAGGATTCGCACTTGCGTGGCCGACGTCGCTACTGTGGCGCCGATACCCGCGCGAGCAGGCCCAGAAGCACGTCGTCGGCCGACCTTCCTTCGACCTCGAGCTCCGGCGCGATTACGACTCGGTGGCGCAACACCGGCAACGCGAAGTCCTTGACATCGTCAGGCGTTACGAAATCGCGGCCGGCGAGCAGCGCGGCGGCGCGCGCGGCCCGGAACAGTGCGACCGTGGCGCGGGGGGAGCCACCGAGCGTCAGGCTCGTGTCATCCCGGGTTATCCGCACGATCGCCGCGATGTACTCTCGTACTTCCTCGGTGACCTTGACGCCATCGACTGCCTGTCGAATGGCGCGGCACGACTCCTCCGTCAGCACCGGTGGAGGGACGACGTCCGACGCGCGCTCGGCATCGAACCCATTCGTGTAGTTGGCGAGCATTTGCAGTTCCGCTTCGGACGAAGGGTAGCCGATGCGGATCTTCAACAGGAACCGGTCGAGCTGAGCTTCGGGGAGTGGATAGGTGCCCTCGTATTCGACTGGGTTCTGGGTAGCGATGACGGTGAACAACTCGCTCAACGGCCGCGCCGCGCCATCAACAGTGACCTGCCGCTCGGCCATCGCCTCGAGAAGCGCCGCCTGGGTCTTGGCGGGTGCCCGGTTGATCTCATCGCCTAGCAGAAGATCGGTGAAAACCGGACCGGGAATGAATTCCGAACGCCGGCCTTCGTCCCGCAGGATTGTGATTCCGGTGATGTCCGACGGCATTAGGTCCGGGGTGAACTGGATCCGTCCGAAGCGTGCGTTGAGCGCGCCAGCGAGTGCACGAACGAGCATTGTCTTCGCCGTCCCCGGCACTCCCTCTATGAGGGCGTGGCCCCGCGCGAGGAACGCCACCAGCACCTCATCTATCGCCGTCTCCTGCCCAATGACGCGCTGCGCAACGGTGTCGCGCACCTTGCGCATCGTGGCGGACACCTGTTCCGCATCCAGGGCCTGTGTAGCAGTCATGTGGTTGCGAGTGTGGAGGAAGGATAGACAGCGTGCTCCACGCGCTCGAGAACGCGTGCGGCTTCGGACAGCTCGGCCGGCGTTACAGGATTGCGAAGGGCGTGCAACACCGTTTCGACGTCGCTCGCCAGGAGAGGGTGCCGGTCGGCGAGCGCTTCGAGATATTCGTCGTCAGGCGCGCTGGACGCCGCGGGTGTGTGCCGCCGCCTCAACCCGCGCACCAAACGGCGCATGGCGGTCTGCGAGGCGCCAATGGTCTGGTAGGCACGAGCGAGAGCGCCTACGTGCTCGAGCGGCGAACGGCGCTCGATCGCTGCCCGTGGCGGCGGCGC
>JBGTNB010000406.1:0-3650 GCA_041743285.1 Gemmatimonadaceae bacterium | reverse complement strand
AGGAGGAGGGCGACGTTGCCGCAAACCAGCGCGAGCAGCGCCGCGACCATGACGTTCATTGCAATGGACATTGCCAGCATGTCGCCGGATGGGTCGTCGTCGGCGACGTAGGATTTGACGCGCGGCCTGAGATGCTCGTGCGTCTGCGAAAACTGCGTGGCCATGCGACGGCCGATCAGGTCCAGCTCTGCCTGCGCCTCCTCGTACGATGCACCGTCCGCCAGCCGGCCAAAGACGGTAATCGGAACTCCGGCGCGCGGGGTGCGGTCGAGCAGCTCGAAGCGTAGCGGCATCCAGACCTCATGGGCGACCGGGAAGACATATCCCTCACCCATCACGCCGACGACGGATGCGAAGGAGTCGCCGAGCTTGACCGACTTGCCGAGGATGCCGGGATCGCTGCCGAAGCGGTCCTTCCACACTTCGTACCCGAGGACCGCGACGGGAGGAGCGTCGGCGCGCTCATCGTCTGCGTTCAGTGTGCGGCCGATCAGTGGTTTCGCGGACGACACTGTGAAGCCCGACGGAGTCATCTCGGCGACCTGCACCTCGCGGGTCTCGCCGCCCGTCACCGCGAGGTTTCGCGATACGTCGCGGTAGGCGCCGAGATCCGTGACGGTGCGGAGCCCTTCGCGCCAGATGAAGAGATCGTGAACCGATCGCTTCTCGGTGACGCTCTCCTTCGTGTCCCAGTTGAAGACCTGGACGATGCGGTCGCCGCCAGGAAGGGGAAGCTTCGGGTTCAGGATGGCCCCGAACATCTCGAAGGTCACCGTACCGAACCAGATGGCGAAGGCCATCGCGATGCCGCCGACGAGTGTGATGCCCGGGTATTTGGCGAGCATCCGGCCGCCGAGCTTTATGTCGAGAGAGAGACCGCTTGCCCAGGAGAATCGCGTGCGTTGAGGCATGGCACCGGGGTGTGGAGGATGCATAGGATTACGCAACGTCGGCGGCGGTGTTTCCCCGCGACAGCCTCAATTCGCCGAACGGCACATCGAGGGGGTTGAACGGCAGGCCGGGCGGGTATGTGCCCCTTATGATGAACGCGTGAATCTTCCCGTCATTCCGAGTGCTCTTGTCATCCCGAGCGCAGCGAGGGATCTGCTTTTGGTCGCCCAGGGGCGCCGGGATGGGCCTGCCTGGGTCCCCGGCGAGCTCGAATCGATGGTTGTGCACCTCGTGGTCGGCTGCGCCGTTGCGGTCGGGGTGTTCCGGCTCGTGCCTCGGGTCCCATGGCCTCGACCGCTTGGCTGGCGCTTTGTCGCCTTCCATATAGTCGCCGCGCCTGTGGCGGCAACCGTGTGGCTCCTCTTGTCGTTGGCTCTCGAGCCGCTGGTTGGCGGCGCGTCGGAGATCAGCTTCGCTCGGCGGTTCCAGGAGATGATGGTGATCGGCAGCTTTTTCTACGTAGTCATCGCCGGCCTCTCCTATTCGTCGCACGGGGCAGCCCGGGCCGCACAGGCCGAAGCCGTCGCAGTGCAAACGCAGCTCGCTACACTGCGTTCGCAGCTGCAGCCGCACTTCCTGTTCAACGCGCTCCACACCATCGTCCAGCTGATTCGAATCGACCCGCGTCGAGCCGAGGAGGCGGGCGAACTGGTGGCGGATCTGCTGCGGGGAACGCTCGAGGAGCAGCGCGACGAGGTCCCGCTCCGCGATGAATGGCGCTTCATTTTGCGTTATCTCGCCATCGAGCAGATGCGCTTCGGCGAGCGCCTCGCGGTGAATGCAGAGCTCCCGCCAGGCCTCGAGTCTGAACGCGTGCCTTCATTCGCGCTGCAGACGCTCGTCGAGAATGCGGTGCAGCATGGGGCCGCGCCGCGCGTCGCGCCCACGCAGATCGCAATCACGGCAACGCGGAGCAAATCGCAGCTGGTGATTTCGGTGCGCAACAACGGTGACAGCGACGCGTCGTCGCCAACCCAAGGCAACGGAACAGGCACAGGCCTGGCGCGGCTACGCGAACGCCTAACGGTGCTGTACGGCGGCGCGGCGACGCTCGTCTCAGGACCGGTTGCGGCCGGCGGCTACGAGGCCGTGTTGACAGTGCCGCGGAACCGCCCGAGCGACGAGTGAAGGTTACGGCCCTCGTCGTCGACGACGAGCCGATCGCCCGCGCCGGCCTCAAGGGCATGCTGTCAGCCTTCGACTGGATCGAAGTGATAGGCGAGGCGGCCGACGGCCAAGCGGCTGTGCGGGCGATCGAGACCCTGAAGCCGGAGCTGGTGTTCATGGACGTGCAGATGCCCGGGGTGCTCGGCACCGACGTGATTCGCCACATCGATCACCACCCGTTCGTCATCTTCACGACCGCGTACTCGCAGCACGCCGTGACCGCCTTCGAGCTCGGCGCCGTGGATTATCTCATGAAGCCATTTGGCCCGGCGCGCCTTTCAGCGGCGATGGAGCGCGTGCGTGGGGCCATCGGCGAGCCATCGTCCGTGGATGCCATCGAACGACTGAGCGGCGCACTTGGCGGCGGACCGATCACGCGGTTGTTCGTGCGTGTCGGGAATGCGATCGTCCCGGTACCGGTCGATCGTGTTTCACGGCTCGAGGCGGACGGGGACTACGTGGTTGCTCATGTTGCCGGCGGCCGCCATCTCCTTCATCTGTCGCTCAGCAGCCTCGTCGCGCGCCTCGATCCCAGCCGCTTTGCCCAAGTGCATCGCGCGCACGTAGTGAACCTCGACCACGTCCGCACATTCAAGCGCGATGCGCGCGGCAATCTCGAGGCGGAGCTCAATGACGGGACGCGCGTTCCTGTCAGCCGTGCGCGTGCGCAGGAGTTGCGAAGCCTGGGCCGGTAGTAGGCGCTCGCTACTTCACCTTCCTCAGCTCCCGGTCGACACCATTCTGCCGCGCCGTGATCCCGAGGTGCGCCCGTTCTTCCCACTCTTCATCCGCTCCTCATCCAAACCGGTCCCTGAGCCTGGCTCCGAACCGCCGGCTCATGGTCAGCGGCTCCGGCAGGCCGCGGAGGTACACCTGTTGGCTGGCATGCGACCATCGCTCCAGCCGTTCGACGTATTCGAGGTTCACGATGGTGGAGCGGTGGATGCGCACGAATTGCCGGTCGGGGAGGCGGTCCTCCCACTCCCGGAGCGATTTCGCCGAAGGCTTGCGCGCCATCTGCGGGGCCAAGCGCAGCGTGGAGCCGTCGCCCTCCGCTTCAATGGCCACGATGTCGCGCACCCGGACGAAGGCGCGCTCCTCGCCGAGGCGCAGGAACAGGCGTTCTTCGTAGGTGACCGTCTCGCGGGCAGGCACCGGCGGTTGCGCGGCCGCGAGTCGGCTCACCGTTACGGCGAGCCGCTCGGGCGCCACCGGCTTGAGCAGGTAGTCGACAGCGTTCACTTCGAAGGCGCGGAGGGTGTACTCGTCGTACGCGGTCACGAACACGACGTCCACATCGGCGCCCAGCAGCGGCAGCAGGTCCATACCCGTCTCGCCCGCGAGCTGGATGTCGAGGAATACCACGTCTGCGTCCGTGGCGTGTACGACGCGCGCGGCGCGGGACACTGTGTCGGCCTCGCCCACAACGTGCACCTGCTCAGCGTGCGCCTCCTCGAGCAGCGTCCGCAGCTCGCGCCGGGCGAGCCGTTCGTCGTCCACGAGGACGGCGTGGCGCCGGCGTGGGGTCAAGT
>JBGTNB010000405.1:0-1980 GCA_041743285.1 Gemmatimonadaceae bacterium | reverse complement strand
CGCTCGACGAAGACGTTGTCGCGCCAGGCGCCCTTGCCGTCCATGCTGATCTTGATGCCCGCGCCGATCAGCAGGGCGGTGAACTCGCGGCTGGTGAACTGCGAGCCCTGGTCCGTATTGAAGATATCCGGCTTGCCGAAGCGCGCCATCGCCTCCTCGACGGCCTCGATGCAGAAGGCGACGTCCATGGTGATCGAGAGCCGCCAGGCCAGAACCTTGCGGCTGAACCAGTCGATGACGGCGGTGAGATACACGAAGCCCCGCGCCATCGGGATGTAGGTGATGTCCAGTGCCCAGACCTGATTGGGCCGCGTCACCGGCAGCTTGCGCAGCAGGTCGGGGAAGATCTTGTGCCCCGGTGCCGGCTTCGAGGTGTTCGGCCGGCGATAGAGCGCCTCGATCCCCATGCGCTTCATCAGCGTGGCGACATGCAGACGCCCGGCGACATAGCCCTCCGCTTTCAGAAGCCCCTGCAGCATGCGGCTGCCGGCGAAGGGGTATTCCAGGTGCAGGGCGTCGATCGCGCGCATCAAGGCCAGATCGACGGCCGGAACCGTGCGGGGCAGATAGTAGACGCTGCCCCGGCTGATCCCGAGCGCTCTGGCCTGCCGGTTCAGTGGCAGATCGTGATGGCGATCTATCATCGCTTTGCGCTCAGAAGGCCTGCCTTGCCGAGCGCGCCGGACAAAAAATCATTCTCCAGCGCCAGCTCCCCGATCTTCGCATGCAGCGTCTTCACGTCGATCACGGGCGCGGTGGCCTCCGACTTCGCCTCGGACCCGAAGACGCCGGCGGCCCCGTCAAGGAGCTGGCTGCGCCACTGCGTGATCTGGTTGGGGTGGACGTCGAACTGCTGCGCCAGATCGGCCAGCGTCTTCTCGCCCTTGATCGCCGCAAATGCGACCTTCGCCTTGAAAACCGGGCTGTGGTTCCGCCGAACTCGTCTCGTCATATCCGCTCCTGTTCATGGCAATCATGCCGCGTTCAGGCCGAAAATCCACCTATGCCCGTTGTCCAGATTTCCCGAGCCAGCTCTGCTGATCCCTTTTGGGGTTGGCGGGGATGTTCGCGGTGGAGGTTTACGCGGCGGTTCGTGATTTTGTTTTCAATCAGGGCAAGAGCCGCCGGGAGGCGGCTCGTGTTTTTGGTCTGAGCCGCGAGACGATCGCGAAGATGTGCCGGTTCTCGCTGCCGCCGGGGTACACGCGAACGAAGCCTGCCGGGAAGCCGAAGCTGGGTCCGCTGCTGCCGGTGATCGACGCGATCCTGGAGGCTGACCGCAGCGCCCCGGTGAAGCAGCGCCACACGGCCAAGCGGATCTTCGAACGTCTGCGCGACGAGCATGGCTTTGCCGGCGGCTACACGGTGGTGAAGGATTACGTGCGGATCGGCCGGGCGCGGGGGCGCGAGACCTTCGTGCCGCTGGCGCATCCGCCGGGACACGCCCAGGTGGATTTCGGCGAGGCGATCGCGGTGATCGGGGGTGTTCGGCAGAAGATCCATTTCTTCTGCATGGACCTGCCGCAGTCGGACGCCTGCTTCGTGAAGGCCTATCCCCGGGAGACGACGGAAGCGTTCCTGGACGGGCACGTCTCGGCTTTCGGCTTCTTCGATGGGGTGCCGCTGTCGATCCTGTACGACAACACGCGCATCGCGGTGGCGAAGATCTGCGGCGAGGGGAAGCGCGAGCGAACCCGCGCCTTCACCGAGCTGGTGAGCCATTATCTGTTTCGGGACCGCTTCGGCCGTCCAGGCAAGGGCAACGATAAGGGTAAGGTCGAGGGCCTGGTCAAGTTCGCCCGCTCGAACTTCATGACGCCGATCCCGGTGGCCGCGAGTTTTGAGGCGCTAAACGCCAGGCTGGCCGAGCGTTGCCGTCTCCGGCAGGGCGAGCGAGCCGGGCGGCATGCCGGGACGATCGGAGAACGGCTCGTCGCCGATCTGGCGGCGTTGCGCGACCTCCCCGCCGTGCCCCTGGAG
>JBGTNB010000404.1:0-3359 GCA_041743285.1 Gemmatimonadaceae bacterium | reverse complement strand
GGGCTGCGCGCGCTCGGGGATGAGGAGGACATAGGCCGTGAGCTGGTCCTCTCACTCGATGAGCACCAGCGCGCCGCCGCGCTCATCTCGGCTACGGCGCCACGCGACATCGTGACCGGCAATGCAGGGCGCGTCGAACCGCTGTCGCCGATCGGGATCCGCGTGACCGAGCTTCGGCCGGAGCAGGCCGCGATCCTTGTCCGGCTGCTCGAGGTGTACCTCGGTCGGATGGCCGAGCCGCTCGCCGCCCATCGGCGTAAGGCACTCGAGCGTACGGATTTCGGTGAGGTCGCGTTCGCCTGGGCTGGCTCGACACGCCCGGGCGAGGCGCATTACTACCGCATCCAGGGGCCGAGCTTCCTCGTCGAATACGACAATACGCAGAACGGCGCGAACCACATCCACACCGTCTGGCGCGATTTCGCTGGCGACTTCGGCCGCGACTTGCTGCGCGAACACTACCGCACCGCACCGCACCAGCACTGACTGCGAGACGTTCACGGGGCGCGGCGGCGTCGGCCTTCGGATCGGCTGGCGACGTAGAAATTCTCGAGACCCGTGGCGCTGTCGGTGAACCGCTGTGCAAAGTGCGAATCGATCGTAGTGGGCTGTCCCCGCATGGGACGTCGCGAGATTGCTGCCCCTCATTATCCTTGATGGGCTCGGCGCGTATCTCGGACGGGCGCTTTGTGGTGGGCTACTCCGCGTTTGTCCACACGCCTTCGCACGTCCGCGAGGTGCCACCGTTCCCGCTGGCATGAGCTGGAGCCCGCTCGGCCACGACCCTCTCACCTGTCGGCGATTCAATGCTGCTTTGTGCCGCGCCGTTCCCTTCGAGGTACCTGTTCGCGCCGGGACGCCGTGCTCCGGTGTCCGCCTATCTGGTGGCTCTTCTCTGGCTGGGAGGGATCGCGCAGCCGGCCGCCTCGCAGGACGTCGGCGCGACGGAGAGGCCCGAGCGGCTGGCCGTGTTTATCGACTGCGGCTTCTGCGATGAGACGTTCATCCGGCAGGAAATGACGTATGTCGACTACGTTCGGGATCGGGAGGTGGCCCACGTCCATGTCCTCGTCACCCGGGTGAGCACCGGCGCGGGGGGGGCGGCCTTCACATTCGACCTGATCGGCCGGGCCCCGTTCCAGGGGATGGACTACTCCACGGTCTATACGACCAGGGCCGGCGCCACGGACGCGGTAGAGCGGGAAGGATTCCTTCGCATGCTCCAGGCGGCCCTCGTTCCGTACCTGTTGCAGACTCCCCTTGGAGAGCGCCTGACCGTCGGGGTGGAACCGCTGGAGGGGGCCGTAACCGGGCAGGTGCAGCCGCGTCACGATCCCTGGAACAACTGGACCTTCGAGCTCTACGCGGATGGAAACGCGGACTTCGAGTCCCGGCAGGAGTCCTTCGACACGCGCTACGGCGTGTACGTCAACAGGGTCACCGAAGATTCGAAGATCCAGCTCCGGCCGTTCTTCAACTACAGCTACGACAGCTTCGAGCGCGACAGCGGGACCATAACGAGCACCGCAGTTCGTAATGGCTTCACGACCTACCTCGTCCGAAGCATTTCCCCGCACTGGTCGGTGGGGGCGTTCGGGGACGTCTTCACGTCGACGTTCGACAACGTGGACCTCCGGTACCGGCTCATGCCGGCGATCGAGTACAGCGTTTACCCGTACCGTGACGCAACCCGGCGCCAGCTGACGATCGCCTACCGCGTAGGCGCCTCCCACATCGCCTACCGGGACACGACGATCTTCGACGAGACGGAGCAGCTCCTGCCGGAGCAGCTCCTCAGTGCAGGCTACGAGGTCACTCAGCCGTGGGGGCGGATCGATGCTGGCATCAACGCCTCGCAGTACCTGAACGATCTCGACCGCTATGCGGTTCGTTTCGGGGGCAGCGTCAACGTTCGCGTCACCCAAGGGCTCTCGGTCGAGGTGGGCGGGCAGTTCGCGCTCATCCACAACCAGCTCAACCTTCCCAAGGGCGACGCCGATCTGGATGAGATCCTCCTGCGCCGCCGTCAGCTCGAGACCAACTATCGGGGTGGGCTGAACTTCGGGCTACGCTACAGGTTCGGCTCGATCTACAACAATGTGGTCAACACACGCTTCGGTGGAGGAGGCGGGCAGGATCGGTACGCTATGTAGAGCGAGAGGGCAGACTCGCGGCGGAAAGATGTAGCGTAGCAGGCACACGGCAGCACTGGCTCCCTCCTACGCGACATGCGCAATGGAACTCCGGATCGAACACCTCGCAAAGAGGGGCGGACCCGCGCTCCCCGAACGGTCGCGCGGCGGCGAAACTAGTCGCGGCCACGCGAGCCGTCAGGCCTGACGCGTGCTCAGTTTAGCTGGACCTGAACGTTGCCTTCCTGGTTGGGGAACACGTTGATACCGAAGCCATTGGCGCAGAAGTTCTGCGCGATTCCCGCGGGCGCGAAGTTCACTAGTGACGCGAAGTCGGGTGGGATCGGCTGACCCTCGCCGTTGTCGACGACGACCCAGAAGGCATGCGTGGCGGCAGTGATCGGTGACGGAACGTTGTTGCGCCAGACCTTCCTGATCGGTCCAGACGCCCGCGCAGTGGCGCCGGCGAACGGCCCCGGGTTGCCGGCGAACGCGGTCATGCAGTCCACGTCGCCGTGAATCTTGATCTCGATCCCCGAGCCGGTCGTATACTGGACCTGGTACTGCCCCTTCGCCGCCAATGGCGTGGCCGGGTCCGTACGCAGCGCCACGAAGGAGTACTTCTCGCTCACGATGCCAGGGTTCGCAGGGAAGTAGATCCCGACGTGACCGGTCGCTCGGGGGCCGCTGGCGGCGTTTGGCGAAGCGGCCAACTGAGCACCGAGCAGCTGCGCACTGGACATCATCGCGAATGGCGCAGACGCTTCATCGGTTGCGAGGTCGAGCTCGGACGACCCGTCAATCGTGTACGACGCGCCGAGGTCAGCCGACGCTTCGCTGAGCGATGCAGCTGCCTTGGGAGCAGTCACCGTGCTGTCAGAGCACGCCGCCAGCGCGGCGCAGAGAACCATGATGCTTGTAACAGATACCTTCGACATAATCAGTCTCCGTGTCATGTGATTGATGGCAGTGCGCAAAGTCCTTCTTGATACAGGCCGGCGTCGGTCCCGCAGGGGTGCTCGATGGGCCCCGCCTCACGAGGCGGCGCACGCGTCCGATTCATCACGGATCCTCGCGTCACGGTGCTCGGGCTACTTCGTGACGGCGGTTCTGCAGCGTGCGGCCGCGTGGCGCACGCGAGGGCCGCCGTACGTCACGACGAGCGTGATCGTGATCGCGACCGGCTCAGGGACCTCGCGCGCAGCGACGGCGGCCGTCGCGCGGTAG
>JBGTNB010000403.1:0-1682 GCA_041743285.1 Gemmatimonadaceae bacterium | reverse complement strand
CGAACGAGTCGCGGCTGGGGAACCCGCTCAACGGCAGCGCGTTGTCACGAAAGTCCTGCGGGATGTGATCGCTGTAGCCGTTCACCAGCGGCTGCCAGTGAGCGGTGGACAGCAGCATGTATTCCGCATGCCGGTGATAGGCCACGTTCTCCGACCAGTACGGCAGCTCGATGACGGGCCCCCGAGGCAGTCGGGCGAGCGCCGTGTAGACGCTCGGGAGCGGCGGCGCGTCGCGCATGCGGAGCGGTGCGCGATACAGATCGGCCGTCACGAGCACAACGAGCACTGCGAACGCCAGGTTGCGATTCCTGCGATTCATCAGTGTGATGAGTGCCGGCGCGGCGAGGACGACCAGGCACAAGGTGACGACAATGCCGGCGCGCGAAGGCGCCCGCAGGAACGAGAACACCGGCACGGTGTAATACAGCAGGGTGTAGAGTCCAGCCTTCGGTCCGAAGGTGGTCCAGAACGCCACGAACGCGGTGACGATGTAGAACCAGGCGACATCGGTTCGAAAAGGGTTCCCGGCGATGGTGCCACGATCGTTCGGCGAAGGTTCTGCGGCAGTACGACGGACGGCGATAATCGCGCCCCACACACCGAAGACAACGGCGATGATTCCGGGAAACAGCGCCTCGCTCGGATTTTCGGCGAAGTACGGTCGCTGCAGATACGGCGCCCACCACCGATGTGCCCACGATGACGAAACCAGCCACGCGCCGATGTTGGCGGAATACGAGCCGTCGAGCGGACGCGCGAAGCCCGTCGCATCCTGCATGCGGACGTACGGCAGGAAGAACGGTGCGATCAGTCCGATACAGACCGCGGCGGCCAGCGCCACCATGCCCCAGTAGCGAGGCTGCTTCCACAAACCGCGCGTCACCCCGAGGAAGATAGTGCCGAGCGCAACCATCCCGCCGGCGAAGATGCCGTAGTACGCACACGCGAGGCCGGTGAGCCAGAGCACGATGCCCAACTCGATGGCGCGCGCGACGTTGACACGATCGATAAAGCGATGGAACGCCAGCATCGCCCACGGGAGAAAGCCGATCAGCAGCAACTGGCTGTGCGCCTGCCGCACGAATGCGAACGGACAATACGCATACATCAGCCCGGCCAGCACGGCGGCACGCCAGTCGCCGGTCAGGTAGCGCACGAGGTAATACGCCGTCACCGACGACAGCGCGAACGCCATGATGAAGAAGAAGTTGTGGGCTGCGTACGGATTGTGCGTCAGCAGCCACGCCGGCACGGCCATTGCGCCGCCGATGAAATTACCCTCCGAAAAGGCGAGCGCGTTGTCGTGCGGATAGAAAATATTCGCCCGGAAGAGCGAGCCCGGATCCGTCGTCAGCGCGTGCGCCACCCACGACACCACCCAGATGCTCCAGCGGCCGTCGTTGGTGTCGAGCCGCCCCGCGTTGCTGAAGTTGATGATGTAGGGATAGGTGAAGACGCACGCGATGACGACTGCCGCGATCACGACGATCGTCGCCTCAGCCAGACCGCGGACGCGCATTGAGGGCGTATGGTAGCATGCCGGTCACACACCTTTGTCCGCGGATCGCCTACTTGCGCTGACGTACCGAGCGGAGCAATCGCACTTCTGGTTTCGTGGGTTCCGGCAATACATGAAGCCCGCGCTGGCGCGTGCCGTGGCCGGCGTGCCGGCGCCGCGCATT
>JBGTNB010000402.1:0-5112 GCA_041743285.1 Gemmatimonadaceae bacterium | reverse complement strand
GGCCCCCCTCAAGGCGCATATTCGCCGCTGCGAGGATTGCCGTTCCGAGCTTGATGCTGCCCGTTCGCTTGTCCGCCGCCTGGAGCACCTTCCCCAGTTCACGCCCTCCCCCGCCTTTGCAAGCCGAGTCATGTCCCGCGTACACGTCTACGTACCCTGGTACATCACCGCCTGGGACCGGCTGCGGGTTCTGGTGCCACAATCCCGCCCCGCACGGGCATTCGCCGCGGTCGGCGCGGTGTCCGTGCTCGCATTGATCAGCATTGTCTCCCTTGCGTTGGTTACCCGGCTCGATGCTCTCATCTTCGCCCTGGACCTCGGCGTTATGCGGCTGCAGGAGTGGGGATCCGCGCTTTTTGCCTCGGTGATCTCGGCGGCTGTGGGGCAAGGCGCAATCGAGGCGATACGTCCCATGGGATCGTTCGGCTTCCTGGCGATAGCGACGCTGTTCCTTATAACAGCCGCGGGCGCGGCTGGCTTGGTGCGAGGCCTGGTTCGCGGCAGGAGCCAGAGATAGTGCGCCGTGCGTCGCTGGCCATTACCGCGATTCTTCTTTCCACGCTCGCCCCCGCGGCTGGCGCTCAGGTCGGGTCGAGCGCGCGGGACTCGGTCGCTGACTGGCTGACGAACGCCGAAAGAGAAGGAGGCGTCTCACTTCCGGGCGCCGATTCACTTCGCTCAGGTGACGTGACTGTCGCTGCCGGAGATTCGGTGTCGGGCGACCTCGTCACGCTCCGCGGAGATTTGCGCGTCGCCGGTAGCGTGGATGGCGACGTGGTAGCCCTTGGCGGCAATATCATCGTGGAACCAGGCGCACGGATCAACGGCTCGGTGATCGCGGCTGGCGGTACCGTGCAGGTCGACGGCGGTCAGGTGAGCGGCGAGATCGTCGAGACCGTCCTCCAGGCGCGCGCCTCCCCTGCCCCCGTCCACCGCTCGCCGATTGCACTGGCTCTCGGGTGGGCACTCGTGCTGGCGGCGATCGGATTGGTCGTGCTCCTGCTCGCACGGCGAAACCTGGAGCGGGTCGCCGAGGCCGTTCGGGCCCGGTTCGGTCGTTCCCTGCTTTTTGGCTTGGTGGGACAGCTGGCTTTCTTCCCGGCGCTGCTGACGATCATAGTCGTGCTCGCTATCACGATCGTCGGCGTGCTCGTCATTCCGATAGCTCTGGTGGTGTTCCTCACCGGTGTCGCTGGCGCGACGACGCTCGGTTTTCTGGCGGTTGCATATGCCAGCGGCGAAACCTTGGCCTCGCGAATGGGCGGCGCTCGGACGAGCTCGGTGGCGTTTTCCCTTTTCGTGGGCCTGGCGGTTTACGTCGCGGCGTGGGTGCTAGCGGCAGCTCTGGCGAACGTCGCAATCGCCGGCGCATTGGTGCGTGCGCTAGTGGGCCTCATGACATGGGTGGCGCTTACACTCGGACTCGGTGCCACGATACTGACCCGGGGCGGCACCCGCGATGCCGTGCCGCGGCCCGATGTCGACGGACCACGGGTGCTGCCCGAGGACATGTGGCAGACCCCGACACCGGTGAGCGGGGTTGCGGCGGCGCGCCGACCAACTCCAGCGCCGGGTTCCCATCGCCTATGAGACGCGCTACGCACCTCTGGCTGGCGGCGCTCGCTCTGACCGTTCCCGCAATGGTCAGTGCGCAAGCGTGGCGCACTGTGAGCGCGGTGCGCCAGCCGCGCGAGATCGATACGCTTCGTGTGCGCTTGGACTATACGGTTGGTGCACTGTCCATCGGCCCGACCACCGATTCGGTGCTGTATCGCTCCCGGCTCCGCTACGACGCAGACCGGTTCGAGCCGGTGCGCACGTTCGATCTCGCATCGAACACGCTGCGCTTGGGGGTCCGCGGCGACTCGGATGTACCGCTGAGGATCGGTGGCGGATCTGAAGAGGGTACGCTTGCGCTCGATCTCACGCAAAAACATCCAGTAGATCTTGACATCGATCTCGGTGCGACCAATGCAGTGATCGACCTGAGTGGCATCGCCGTGTCGCGCCTGGCTATCAATTCCGGTGCGAGCGAGATCACGCTGCGATTCGGCTCCGCCAATCCCATTGCTATGCATGAGCTGGCGATCGATGCTGGTGTGGCACGCTTGGAGATACAGAAGCTAGGCAACGCCAACGCGGACCGTGTGCGCATTACGGGAAGCGCGGCGAGCGTCGAATTGGACATGAGCGGTGCCTGGCAAGGCGACCGGGAATTGCAGGTTGCGCTTACGTTCGGCGCGGCAACCGTCCGCGTGCCGCGAGGCACGGCGGTGAGCGTCAAGCACTCGCGCGTACTCGGCACCTTCGATTCGGCGGGCCTCACTGAACGTGGCGGCGTGTACGTGAGCGATGACTGGGATACGGCCGCCAAGCGCATCACCATTGACGCGCGCACGACGTTTGGCACACTCAACCTGCGGTGGATCGTGGAGTGACGCGCGCAGTGATTGGTGGCCTGCACCTTGCCCCGTCCCATGACGGGGCTTTTTCGCGCCTGGAGGCGTCGATGGTCATAAAGGGTTATCGCGTAGGACCACTGCTCAAGAGCACCGGCAAGGAAATTCTGGAGGACAACGTATTGGGATTGGCAGCCCAAACGGCGTACTACTTTTTTTTCTCGCTTTTCCCGATGTTGCTATTTACCACGCCCCTAATCGGGTTGCTCGGCGATCCTCAGGGAACGATCGCCTGGGTGACCGACCAGGCCGCGCAGGTAATTCCGCCCGACGCTCTGGGGCTGGTGCGGGACGTCGTCGATGATGTGGTGTTCTCGGAGAATGCGCCGGGGCTCATCTCCATCGGCTTGCTGCTAGCCGCGTGGACCGGCTCCAACGTGTTCAACAACATGATCTATGCGCTGAACCGCGCTTACGACATAGACGAATCGAGGCCCTGGTGGAAGTCGCGGCTGATAGCCCTCGGCGCCCTGATCGTCGCTGGACTCTCTCTGTTCATTGCGAGTACCATCATGCTCGCCGGGCCGGAGATCATTGATTGGGTAGTGTCGCTGGTACCAGGGCTCGAGAGCACGCGAACACTGTGGTTGGTCGTGCAGTACCCGCTTGCATTTGGAATCCTCGTCGGGATGATGTGGATGATCTACTACTTTCTTCCCAACCTTCGGCAGAGCAAGTCGCAGGTACTCGTGGGTGCGCTGGTAGCGACGCTGCTGTGGATTCTGGTCACGCTCGCCTTCCGCGCCTACGTTGTGAATTTCGGATCGTACAACAAGACATACGGCACGATAGGGGCGGTCATCATACTGCTTACCTGGATGTACCTTACGATGCTGGTAATTCTGGTCGGCGGCGAGCTGAATGCGGAGCTGCACCACGGCACGGGAGCCATCAAGCCGCGCACCAACGCCGTTTACGCCGGCCGTGTGGTGACCTCCAGCGAGCCCGGAAAGGCTTCCACCGACCGCATCGAGCGGGTACAGCCGTTAGGCACCGGGGGGTCGTAGCACCACCCGGTCGCCGCGCTTGAGCGTGAGCTCTTGGGCGGCACTCCCTTCACGTACGGCGATCTCGACCAGGCCGGTTGAGCCGATGAGCGCCACCACGCTCCCGCGAGCAGCGTCGGCGTAGGTGCGCCGCAAGGCGCCGAGCTCGCGTTCGCCAACTCGAACGATGCCCCCGCGCGGAGCGAGGAGATTGGTGACGCAATTGCCGAAGCGGTCGATTGTGATCACCTCGCCCTCGATCGACCCGTCAGGCAGGCGGCGCGGCTCCACCGTGCGGCGCACGATGGGATCGTTGGAGGGATCTCCGAGCGATTCGGGAGCCGTACCACAAGCCAGCATGGCTGCGGCGGGAGCAAACACGTCGCGCCCGTGGAAAGTCGGAGCAGCGGAGGCAGGTACCGGAAGCTCGACCGCGCGCGAGCCGGGCATCAACAGCGCCGGCGACAGGACGCCGTTGTCCGGGCCGACGAGCAGGCGCCCCACACTCGCCACCGCCAGCGGCGCGCGGCTGGTGCCCACTCCAGGATCCACGACGACCATGTGAACGGTGCCCTCGGGAAAGCGGCGCCAGTAGCGGGCCAGCGTCAGGCGCGCCGCCTCCACATCCTGCGCTGGCAAATCGTGCGCGATGTCCACGAGCGGCACTCCCGGCGCTCGTGAGGCGAGCACCCCCTTCATCTCCCCGACGTAGCCGTCGGCGGTACCGAAGTCGGTCAGCAAGGTGATCGACGGCGAGCTCATCCAATATGTGAGTGCGGTGTATTTCCTACTTCTTACATCCTTACACCCTACTTCCTAATTCCTAATTCCTAGTTCCTAACGCGGCAGCACTGCCGCCATTTCGGCCACACGCGCCGCGACGTCTCGTAAGGCAATCGAGGCCGGCGAGTCCGGGTCGGCGACTACTATTGGCGTGCCGGAATCGCCCGCGGCGAGCACTGCCGGCACCAGCGGGATCTCGCCTAGCAGCGGAATCCCCAGCTCTTCGGCCAGTCGCGCACCGCCGCCACGCCCGAACAGCGGGCTGGGCTCCTCGCAGTGCGGACAGTGGAACCAGCTCATGTTCTCCACTATGCCGAGCACCGGTACGTTGACGCGCTCGAACATCTTTGCGCCGCGAAGTGCATCGCCTACCGACATCTCCTGCGGCGTCGTCACGATGATCGCTCCGTGTACGTGCGTCGCCTGCACCAGCGAGAGCTGCGCATCGCCGGTACCCGGCGGCATGTCTACGAGGAAGTATTCCAGCTCTCCCCACTGCACGTCGCGCAGGAACTGCGTGATCACCTTCATTACGATCGGCCCGCGCCAGATCGCCGGCTGGTCCCGCTCGACCATGAAGCCGATGCTCATCAGCTTCACCCCGTGCGCTTCCAGTGGAATGATCTTCTGGCGCGCCTGGTCCACCTCGGGCTGCTGCTGCACGCCCATCATGCGAGGCTGGTTGGGTCCGTAAATGTCGGCATCCATCAGGCCGACGCGCGCGCCATCTTGCGCCAGCGCGACCGCGAGATTGCTCGCCACGGTACTCTTGCCCACACCGCCCTTGCCTGACGAGACGGCAATTATGCGCCCGAGATTCGGATATGCCACCGGCGTCGGCGCGGATGGGCGAGGGGGAGCGGCGGCGCGCGGGGCCTCCATTA
>JBGTNB010000401.1:0-2840 GCA_041743285.1 Gemmatimonadaceae bacterium | reverse complement strand
GATCGTGTAGCTGCCGCCGGGTTGCGCCGAGCGCGGTGCGCACAGCGCTCTCGCGCCGGCCACGTGCGAGGCGGGTGAGATGCAGCGCAGCGACGTTCACCAGGCTCACCACCAGTAGAATCGCGGCGGCGCCGACAAGGGTGTAGAGCAGCTGCCGGCTGCTCCCGACGAGATATTCGTGCAGCGGAACGAGCGCTAGCCCAACGCCGGCGTTAGAGCGCGGATACTCCCGTTCCAACGTCGTCGCGATGCCCTCCAACTCCGCCTGCGCTACATCGGGAGTGGTACCTGGTGCCAGGCGGCCGTAGACGCGGATGTACGTCGCGAAACGATCGGCTCGCTCGTCGTCTTGCAACACCCACGGCATCCAGATGTCGGCGGGCTCGGGCAGGTCGAAGCCGCGTGGCATAATGCCTATCACGGTCGAGGAGCTACCATCGATCGACAGGGCCTGGCCAATGATGGCCGGATCGCCACCGTAGCGGCGCTGCCAGAAACCGTAGTCGAGCAGAATGACGGGCGCCGAGCCGGTAATGAAGTCCTGGGCCTCGAGGTTGCGGCCTAGATAGGGCGCCACGCCCAACAGGCGGAGAAAACCTTCGGAGACCTGCCATGCCTCCACGTATTCGCTGCGGCCCGGAGTCGACAGAGTCACACCATACGGGTTTGCCGCCGCTACGTCGCTGAATGTGTTTGCCCGCTCGCGAACTTCGAGAAACGTTGCCGGTGCGAAGTCGTCCCGCTCCACACCCTCCGCTGGGCGCGTCTGCCAGACGGTTACGATCGCATCTGGGTCGGTATAGGGCAGCGGCTTGAGCAGTACGCCATCCACGGCGCTGAACACGGCCGTCGCTGCGCCGATTCCCAGAGCCATCGTCAGGGTGACCAGCGCGGTGTACTGCGGATTGCGGACGGCTCGCCGGATGGAATGCCGCACGTCGCGCGAGATGTCATCGAGCATCGTGATCCCATGCTCGTCGCGAACGTCGTCCTTGGTCCCCTCGATGGCGCCAAACTTCGCCAGCGCCGCCCGCCGTGCCTCTACGGGATTGGCACCTAACGTGATGCGGTGCGCGGTGTCCCGTTCGATGTGATCCCGCAGCTCTTCGTCGAGCTCGCCTTCGATGGCCCGACGAGACCAGAGTGCCGCGACTGCCGACCGGATGCGATGAAACACGGGTGCCTCCTACGCGGGTTCGATTACGCCGGCGACTCCGACGACGAAGCGATTCCACCAGGCGATCTCCTCGCCTAACGCCGCATGGCCGCGAGGCGTGAGCTGGTAGTACTTTGCGCGCCGGTTTTTCTCGCTGGGCCGCCACTCGGCCTTGATCAGCCGCTTGGCTTCCAGGCGGTGCAGCGCGGGATAGAGCGATCCGGTGGTGACGAGCACAGTTTCGCCCGAGCGATCGTGAATCCGTTGGGATATGCCCCAGCCGTGCATGGGCCCGGAGCGAAGCGTGGAGAGGACGAGCAGGTCGAGCGTACCCTGTACGACGTCGCGATTCTCGTTCATCGGCCATTCCTGAAGCGTGTCTACAGGGCAGTATACTCCTGTAGAGTGACAACGGGAAGGGCCAAAGGGTTGCCCCGCCGCCGGCAGGGGGGATCTTCCGTAGCCAGCTACGGCAACGGCTCCACCCTGCACAAGGCAGAACGATGCTTCGATGCTCATTGGCGTCGGACCGCCCGAATCGTAACTTTCGAACATGGCTACGCACGACGATCAGCCCGCTGACCGGCAGCACTGGCCCATTCGCGTAATAACGTTGGGCGAAGAGGGGGGAGATGATCTGAGCGCGGTCACGACTCCGGCCGATCGGCTGGCGCTCGTCTGGGAACTGACCGAGCGCTCCTGGCGGTTGGCGAATCGTGCGATGCCGCAGTATACGCGAGCCGCGATGCCGATCCGCGTGACCAGGCGCGCGTGAATCCGGATTTCATAGATTTTTTGCGAGAGTTGGTCGCGGCAAAAACCCGATTCCTCATTGTCGGCGCGCACGCGCTTGCGTATCACGGCGTGCCCAGGGCAACACAAGACCTCGACGTGCTGGTGGATCCCTCGCCATCGAATGCGAAATGCGTTTGGCGGGCGCTCGCCGCGTTCGGAGCTCCGGTGAGTGACATGGCAGTCACCCTCGAAGATTTCAGCCGACCCGCAACCGTGGTCCAGCTTGGGCTTCCACCCCGCAGAATCGATCTCCTGACGGAGATTACCGGCGTGACGTTTGCCGATGCATGGCAGACTCGGGTCGAGCACGAGGTAGAAGGGCTCCGCATCCCCATACTCGGTCGAGAGGCGTTGATTGCGAACAAGCGTGCGACGGGGCGAAGAAAGGACGCGGTCGATCTGGAGGCATTGGGGGAGCAACTGCCTTAAGATTGGGCCTCGAGTCTTTGCGGATCCGTTGCCGATGCACTCGTCAGTTGGCGGCAGCCGACTTGACCTAACTCAGTCCACCCGCAGCGCCGTCATCGGACTCACCTTTGCGGCGCGCCGCGCCGGCAGAAACGATGCGAGCGCCGCGACAGAGAGCAGAAACACGGGCACGACCGCATAAGTCAGCGGATCCAGGCGACTCACCCCGTAGAGCTGCGCCTCGAGGTAGCGCGTCATCCAGAACGAGCCGACAAGGCCGAGCGCGATCCCCGCGGTTGCCGTCACTACGCCTTCGCGCATGATGAGCCCCGTCACCGAGCCGCGCTGCGCGCCCAGCGCCACGCGAATGCCTATCTCGCGCGACCGGCGGGCGGTGGTGAACGACAGCACTCCGTAGAGTCCGATCGCCGCGAGCGTCACCGACAGCGCCGCGAGCGCGGCAAGAAGCAGCGTTGCGAAC